>JBEANP010000105.1:0-9113 GCA_041165385.1 Pseudomonadota bacterium
CGCATCGAAGGTTTATTTTGAAACTGGGCAAAGCATGGCCAAGGCCTATGTCGCAGGTGGGCCTGAGGCGGGCAACAAGCTAATGGGCGGATTCGATGCAGCAAGTGACGGCCTGCAAAAGGCCTTGGTGCCTTTTGTGCAACACGTCGTCGCGCAGATGAAGCAAGACTTGGGTGCGACCCAAATTAAAGCTGACGATACGGGCAAAACGGCCACGTTGATCGTACTCATTGCTGTTTTTGCTGCATTGATGGTGGCCTGGGCGATTACTTCCAGCATTACACGCCCACTAGGCCAGGCCATTCGTGTAGCCAAGCTAGTAGCCTCAGGACGATTGGACGCGACCATTGATGTCGATAACAGCGAAATTGGTCAATTGCTGGCACCGTTGGCGAAAATGAAGAACACTCTCTTGGCGTTTGAAAAAACGCTGGACGATATGGCCAGTCAGCATGAGGCAGGAATGTTGGACCATGTGATGTCAGTCACGCAGTTGGAAGGGGCATACCGTTCTATGGCCACCTCTATTAACCAGCTGGTCCAATCCCACATAGAAGTCAATACGAAGGTAGTGGACTTGGTCTCAAGCTACGCCAAGGGCGACCTAGAGCAATCCATGGAACGCCTGCCAGGACAAAAAGCCCGCATCTCTGCGGCCATGGACCAAGTGCAAGCCATCATGAAAGAAGCGGCCACTGCGGCCACCTTCAACCAACGCATCCGTCTCTCCCTAGACAGCCTGCCCGTCAGCGTGACCATCTCCAACGCCAACGCACAACTAGTGCACGCCACCCCGGCTGCGAAAGAGCTACTCCAGCACTTTGGTGGCTCCAGTTTTGATACGGACCAGTTCTACGGCAACAAACTCAGCACCCTGTTCAAAGAACCAATCCACCTCAGTCAATTTGAACAAGCCCTCAGTACCGGCCAAGCCATCGACATGCAAGTCAACGGCCACCAACTGCGCCTCCTGGCGCGTCCCGTACTTGACAGTGCGGGCGTACCCATGGGGCGCATCACCCAGTGGTTTGACCGCACCGACGAAATTGCATCCGAACAAGAAGTTGCGGGCATTGCCTCTGCAGCGGCCAACGGCGACTTCTCTGGACGCATCAGCTTAGACGCAAAAACGGGCTTCTTTGCAACCCTGGCCACCGCCATGAACCAGCTGATTGTCACCAGCGAAGAAGCCATGAACGACACCGCCCAAGCCCTCATTGCGCTGGCCGAAGGCGACCTCACCCACCGCATCACCCGCGACTACCAAGGCCTCTTTGGCCAAGTTAAAGACAGCGTCAACGCCACCGCAGAGAACCTCACCCGCGTCATCGAAGAAGTCCGCGCCGCCTCGGACGCCCTGACTGGCGCTGCCGGCCAAGTTAGCGCCACGGCACAATCTCTATCCCAAGCCGCCAGCGAACAAGCCGCATCGGTGGAAGAGACCACCGCCCAAGTCGACACTATGTCGGCCTCCATCAGCCAAAACAGCGACAACGCCCGTGTCACTGACGCCATGGCCACCAAAGCCAGCAAAGAAGCCACCGAGGGCGGCAGCGCAGTCAGCCAGACCGTGACTGCGATGAAGCAAATTGCCGCAAAAATTGGCATTGTTGACGATATCGCCTACCAAACCAACCTACTGGCGCTCAACGCCGCCATCGAAGCTGCCCGCGCAGGCGAGCATGGCAAAGGCTTTGCGGTGGTGGCTGCAGAAGTGCGCAAGCTTGCAGAGCGCAGCCAAGAGGCGGCCAAAGAAATTGGAGATTTGGCAGGCAACTCGGTGTCTACTGCAGAGCGCGCGGGAAAGCTACTGGACGAAATTGTGCCCAGCATCCAAAAGACCAGCGAGCTGGTGCAAGAAATTGCGGCCTCCAGCGCCGAGCAAAGTGAGGCTGTGGTGCAAATTGGGGGCGCAATGGGCCAGCTGAGCAAGGCGACGCAACAAAATGCGAGTGCCAGTGAGGAGTTGGCAGCGACCAGCGAAGAGCTCTCAGGTCAGGCTGAGCAGTTGCAACAGAGCATTGCCTTCTTCAAGACTGGGCAGGTGCAGGCTTCGGTGCGAAGTCGCCATGAGGTGGTGGGGCATGAGCGGCGAGCGTTGGCGCCTCGGTTGACGGCTGCACCGGTGCGTGGTGGTGGGCGATTGGGTGCTAATTTCAAACCCTATTGAGATAGACCCGTTGGCTCTCATTCCCTTTAGTAATCGAGAGTTTGAGCGAATTTCAGACCTCATGTACGGGGCTGTAGGGCTGTCATACAACGACTCGAAAAAGTCTCTCATTCAATCGCGATTGGCGCCACGTATTCAAAAATTGGGGCTGCAAAGCTTCTCGGACTACATTCCTCTTTTGGAGGATGAGTTTGAAGTTGCGGAATTTCAAATGGCAGTCGATTTACTCACCACCAATGAAACTTATTTTTTCCGCGAACCCCAACACTACGATTTATTGCAGCAAGAGCTTCCGCAAATGGCCAATAAATCTTCTATCGCAGTGTGGAGTGCCGCATCATCCTATGGTGATGAGGCTTACAGTACCGCCATGCTGTTATCGGACCTCCAAATCTCAGGGCGTGTAGGCTCGCAATGGTCTATTCTTGCGACCGACATCAGCCACCGTGTTCTCTTAAGCGCCAAGGAAGCGGTGTATCCGCAAGAACGGTTGCGGGCCGTTTCTCCTGAACGTCTAAAGCGATATTGCTTGCGGGGCGAAGGGCCCTCACAGGGCCAAGTGCAAGTGCAAGACAAAATTCGCAGCCGTGTGCAGTTTGGACAACTTAACTTGTGTAGGCCATTTGATGCGATGGGCCCTTTCGACGTTATTTTCTTGCGGAACGTTTTGATTTATTTTGACCCGCCAACCAAGACTGACGTTGTGAACCGGGTGCTGGCTACATTGAAACCCGGCGGGTTGTTGTTTTTGGGAACTGCTGAAGGTCGGGTGCCTTGTGACACGCAATTGCAAACCATTATTCCTGGTGCATTTCGCAAGCCTTTGTAACGTGCGACGCAATGCATTAACTACTCTATGGTGACTCACTTTAAGCCTTCCATTCGTCCGCCCATAGATGCGCTGCGTGTGTTGGATCTGATGCCTGGCGATGTGATGCTTGGCGAGGTTGGGGATCAATTCAAGACGCTTCTTGGTTCCTGCGTCAGCGTAATTTTGTGTGATTCGCGCCGCACTATCGCGGCGATGTGTCATGTCGTTTTTGCGGGCAAACCAAAATCCCAGCACAGCGCAAACACGGCCTACGGGCCTGCTGCGATGACAAATATGTTCACTCACTTGCGGGCAAAAGGCGTCAATCCGTTAATGTGCCAAGCTTATGTTTTTGGTGGAAGCAATATGTTCCCGCAGTTTTTTAGTTCCAAACATGTAGGTGCCAGCAACTCCGAGTGGGCGCTTAATTTCTTACGCGATCACAATATTCATGTTCTTGACCAGTGCATTGGCGGCAATGGCTATAGAAAAATTTCTTGGACTGTGGGTTCTGGTGAGCCCCTAGTCGAAACTGTCTTTTCAGAGCAAGGTACAAACCATGACCGTTAAAGTATTTGTTGTTGACGACTCTGCTGTGGTGCGACAAAGCATTGCACATATTCTGTCTGGTGACCCTGAAATGGTGCTGGTTGGGAGTGCTCCCAATCCATTACTGGCGATGGATGCAATTCGCAAATCCCAGCCGGATGTGCTGTTGTTAGACATAGAAATGCCAGGCATGGATGGCCTTACGTTCTTACGCCAAGTGATGTCTACCCATCCAATTCCTACCGTTATCTGTTCGACGTTGTCTACCGAAGGCAGCCGGATCGCACTTGATGCTTTGTCGGCTGGCGCGATTGCTGTTTTAGCCAAACCCAAGCTTGGGCTGAAACAGTTCTTGGATGACTCGCGCCGAGAAATGATCCAAACGCTGAAGACTGCAGCGCGGTCAAAGCCACGGTTGCATGCGGCTGTGTCTGATGGGACTGTAAAAGCAGTTGTCTCGCGCACGCCGGTCGTAGGTTCTATTCATGCTTCAGCCATGCATAAGCCGGTTGTCATTGGCAGCTCTACCGGTGGCATCCAAGCGCTTGAGCTGGTTCTCACCAGTTTGCCTGCAGATGCGCCTGGAATTGCCATCACCCAGCACATGCCTGAAAAATTCACTGCGATGTATGCCCAACGCTTGGCCGGCATTTGTGCCATGCGCGTGCGGGAGGCCAAAGACGGCGATCGACTTGAGCGCGGCTTGGCACTCATAGCGCCCGGGGGGCTCCATATGCAGCTGCGTAAGGCTGCGGGGCAGTATTTCGTGCATGTGGCAGACGGGCCACCAGTTAACCGCCATAAACCGTCTGTGGACGTTTTATTCAAGTCTGCCTCGGAGTGCGCTGGCAGAGATGCATTGGGCATCATCATGACCGGGATGGGGGATGACGGCGCCCGAGGTATGAAGGTACTACATGACGGTGGGGCTAGGACCATTGCCCAAAACGAAGAGACGTGCGTAGTTTTTGGTATGCCTAAAGAGGCTATCAAGCTGCAAGCGGTAGACGACATCTTGCCGCTAGATCAAATCGCCCGGGCGATATTGCAGTTCGATTCGCGTGGCTAATTTAGACGCTACGCTTTTTGTGCGGATTCCAAAATTTCACCACAAACACGGCCTCGACCAGATTGCTTAGCGACATAGAGCAGGCTATCTGCTAAGCCAATCAGGGCTGGGGCATCGCCATCGACGTTGCCTTCACGTGTTGCAAGGCCCGCACTGATGGTGATGTGTTTACTCACGGTTGAACTCTCGTGGGGGATAGCAGCTTCGCGTATTTTGTTTTCCATGTCTCGCGCCAATGTCATGGCGTCTTCAAATGATGTGTCGGGTAGCACACAAGCAAATTCTTCGCCACCATAGCGGGCTACCAAATCGGCTGGACGTCGCAAACATGACTTGAGCGAGACTGCAACCATGCGTAACGCATCGTCGCCAGCTTGATGACCGTATCGATCGTTATAGAGCTTGAAGAAATCGACATCCACCAAGATCAAAGATAGAGGTGAATTGCTGCGAACAGAGCGCGCCCACTCAATGGAAATTTGTTGGTCAAAATAACGCCGATTGAACACACCAGACAGGCCGTCCAGAAAAACCAACTTACGCAGAAGGTCAGACTGAAATTTCAGCGTGAGGTGGGTTTTGACTCGTGCACGCACTACATCTGGGTTGACTGGTTTTGCAATAAAGTCAACTGCACCCACACTTAGACCGTGGGTCTCTTGCGCCGCGTCCGTATGCCCGGTGACAAAAATAATTGGGATATGGCGGGTGCTGTCGTCCCCTTTGAGATGCGCGCAAACTTCAAAACCGTCCATACCCGGCATCACGACATCAAGCAGTATTAAATCAGGAGGGTTGTTTCTGCAAATGGTGAGAGCTTGTTCGCCACTAGTGGCCATAAAGACTTGGTAGTCTCCTGCAAAAGCCTGGTACATCACTTGGATGTTGATTGGCTGGTCATCCACCACCAGTAGCTTGGGCTTGCCATGGGTGCTGTCTAACAGGGCCGCCACCGGTGTGTCTAGGTCGATCATGCTTTGCTTATAGATTCGAAATTTTAAAATCGCTATGTCACATTGAACCACACCTTGAAAGAAGTCAAAAGCGCAGTGTGTATCGAGCTCAGCTTTGCTAAGTTGTTCGGTGCTTGTAACTGGTCTGGGTGGGTATCCGTGTGAAAATCAATTGATAACCACTAGGAGACATGTTCATGCCCCGTCGCGCCACCAAAATTGTTGCCACTTTAGGCCCTGCTTCCAGCGATCCTGCTCTTCTTGAGCAAATGATTCGTGCTGGCGTGAATGTGGTTCGTTTGAACTTTAGCCATGGCAAAGCGCAAGACCATATCGACCGCGCGCGTCTAGTGCGGGAAGCCGCACAGCGCGCCGGCCGCGAGGTCGCCATCATGGCCGACTTGCAAGGACCCAAGATTCGGGTCGGCAAGTTTGCAGACGGCAAAGTTTTTCTGGAGCCAGGTCAAAAGTTCATCTTAGACGGTGCGCGCACTGAGCTGGGCGATATTGATGCGGTGGGCTTGGACTACAAAGAGCTGCCACGTGAAGTCAAGGCCGGGGACGTGCTGCTGCTCAATGATGGTCTTATTGTCATCACGGTGGATAGCGTCATCGGTGAGCAAGTGCACACTACGGTGAAGCTGGGTGGCGAGTTGTCCAATAACAAGGGCATTAACAAACAAGGTGGTGGATTGACCGCGCCTGCACTGACCGGTAAAGACATGGAGGACATCAGAACCGCCATGAGCTTTCAGGCGGACTACGTCGCAGTTAGCTTCCCTAAAAACGCCACTGATATGGAAATGGCGCGTCAGTTGTGTAATGTCGCGGCCCATGAGTACGGCCACAAGCCGGGCATGATTGCCAAGATTGAACGCGCGGAAGCGATTCCCAAGCTGCTGGAAATTTTGTTGGCCAGTGACGGCATCATGGTGGCTCGCGGAGACTTGGCGGTTGAGGTCGGCAATGCGTTGGTACCGGGCTTACAAAAGCACATGATCAAGTTGGCCCGTGAACACGACAAAGTAGTGATCACCGCCACGCAAATGATGGAGTCCATGATCACCAACCCTGTGCCTACCCGTGCCGAGGTGAGCGATGTGGCCAACGCGGTGCTTGACGGTACCGATGCGGTCATGCTCTCGGCCGAAACAGCAGCAGGCAAGTACCCACTGGAGACGATTGTTGAAATGGCCAAAATTTGCCATGCTGCAGAGGGCCACGACGGACTCGAGTCAAAAGCAGACCTGACCGGCAAGATGTTTACGCGCATTGATCAAACCATTGCAATGGGGGCACTGTTTACAGCGCATCACCTGGGTGCCAAGGCAATCGTCGCATTGACTGATAGCGGTTCTACTGCTTTGTGGATGAGTCGTCACCTCATTCGCGTACCCATTTATGCGTTAACTACAAAAATTGCCACCCAGCGAAAGATGGCCTTGTACCGTAACGTGCGCCCACTATTTGCCAAGTCCATTTCTGACCGCGATGCTGCGCTGAAAGACGCTGAAAACCATCTTAAATCCCGCGGCATTATGCAGACTGGCGATGTGTACGCAATCACCTGTGGCGAACCTATGGGCTCGCCTGGTGGCACCAACATGCTCAAAATTTGCCGCGTCGACTAAAGCAATACTGTCCCCACGCTTTCCCGCTGGGGGCGGTAAGTTTCGTGCGTTGTTCAGAGCGCTAGAATCCGGCACAGGTACTAGTTACCAAGCGGTTACCAAACCAACCGCTCCAGATTTTTAACTTTGGAGAAAATCACAATGGCACTCGTTTCAATGCGCGAACTGCTGGACCATGCCGCAGCCAACGGCTATGGCATTCCAGCTTTCAATGTCAACAATCTCGAGCAAGTCCAAGCAGTGATGGAGGCGGCCAAAGAAGTGGGTGCGCCTGTCATCTTGCAGGCCAGCGCTGGTGCCCGCAAATACGCCGGCGAGCCCTTTATCAAGCACCTGATTCAAGCGGCCTGCGAGGCCTATCCAAACATTCCGCTGGTGATGCACCAAGACCACGGCACTTCGCCGCTCATCTGCCAAGGCGCTATCGACTTGGGCTTTGGCTCAGTGATGATGGATGGCTCCCTGATGGAAGACGGCAAAACTCCGGCCAGCTTTGAATACAACGTCAACGTCACTCGCAAAGTGGTCGACATGGCCCACAAGACCGGCGTGACGGTAGAAGGCGAACTTGGCTGCCTGGGTAACCTGGAAACGGGCGAGGCCGGTGAAGAAGACGGTATTGGCGCAGAAGGCAAGCTCGACCACAGCCAAATGCTGACCGACCCGGAAGAAGCCGCCACTTTCGTCAACGCTACCCAGCTTGACGCGCTGGCCATTGCCATTGGCACCAGTCACGGCGCGTACAAGTTCAGCCGCAAGCCCACGGGCGACATTCTGGCCATTAGCCGTGTCAAAGAAATCAACAAGCGCATTCCCAACACCCACTTGGTGATGCACGGCTCGTCATCTGTGCCGCAAGAATTGCTGACCATGATTAACCAGTACGGCGGCAAGATGAAAGAGACCTACGGTGTGCCCGTGGAAGAGATTCAAGAGGCCATCAAGTACGGGGTACGCAAGATCAATATTGACACCGACATCCGCTTGGCCATGACCGGTGCAGTGCGCAAGTTCTTGTTTGAGAACCCTGACAAGTTCGACGCCCGCGAATGGCTCAAGCCCGCACGTGAGGCTGCCAAAGCGGTGGCAAAAGCACGTTACCTGCAGTTTGGCTGCGAAGGCCAGGGCGCCAAGATCAAGGGCGACACACTCACTGTTATGGCGGCCAAATACGCCAAGGGCGAATTGGCCCAGGTCGTTCAATAAAGCACAAGCGAAAGCGATCGCAAGTAAAGCATTCGCCGACCTTGCGATAATTGCAGGCTCGCCATCCCGCTACAAGCCGGGTGGCGGGCCTTTTTTACTGATTCACCTCCATGACCACCTCACTGCACACCTCTACCCTTGCTTCTCTGACCCTGCTTGCACGCGGCAAAGTGCGCGACAACTACGCCGTGGGCGACGACCGCATTCTGATGGTGGCCAGCGACCGGCTTAGCGCGTTTGACGTCATCATGGGCGAGGGCATTCCCGGCAAGGGCAAGCTGCTCACCCAAATGGCGCTGTTTTGGTTTGACAAGCTCGGCCCCACAGGTGCGAACATTTGCCCCATCCACCTGACCGGCGAAGCCCCCGAGAGCGTGGTTACTGCGGCTGAAGTGCACCAGGTGGAAGGCCGCTCTATGCTGGTCAAGCGCCTGAAGCCTTTGCCTGTCGAGGCGGTGGTGCGTGGCTACCTGGCAGGCAGCGGCTGGAAGGAATACCAAGACAACAGCGCCGTGTGCGGCGTCAAGTTGCCCGCAGGCCTGAAGAACGCCTCCAAGCTGCCCGAGCCCATCTACACTCCCGCAGCCAAGGCGGCCGTGGGCGACCACGACGAGAACATCACCTTTGAGAAAACCGTGGAAATGATTGGCTTGGACCTGGCCACCCGCATCCGCGACATCAGTATCCAGATTTACAAGGTGGCAGCCGAGTTTGCGCTAACCAA
>JBEANP010000106.1:0-9064 GCA_041165385.1 Pseudomonadota bacterium
GACCGACGAGCCGATACAAATGCTCTACACCAATGTGTCCATGCTGGTGGGCATGACCTATGTGTACCTGCCCTTTATGGTGCTGCCCCTGTATGCCAATCTGGTGAAGATGGACTTCCGTTTGCTTGAAGCAGCCTACGACCTGGGGAGTTCGCCTTTCAAGGCGTTCTGGCTGATCACGGTGCCCTTGTCAAAGGCCGGCATTGTGGCGGGCTTCATGCTGGTGTTTATTCCATCCGTTGGTGAATTTGTAATTCCCTCTCTGCTGGGTGGCCCGGAGAACATCATGATTGGCCGCGTCGTGTGGGACGAAATGTTCACCAGCAATAACTGGCCCCGCGCATCGGCTTTGGCAGTAGTGATGATTGCGTTCATCGTCGTGCCACTGGCCCTGTATTACAAATACACCTCAGACTCTGCCGACGTTGCAGGGTCCGGGAAATAGGAGGCTGGATTGAAAGCATTTTTGAATACCTATTTCGGCAAAGCGTGGATGGCGATGGTTTATCTGTTTTTATATATGCCGTTGATTTTCATGGTGGTGTTCTCATTCAACAGCACGCGGCAGGATGCCAACTTCACAGGTTTTTCTTTGCGCTGGTACGATGCACTGACCAGAGACACCAAAATTGTGGAAGGCTTTTGGCTATCCGTTCAGGTGGCAACGGCGGCCGGCGTGGCCTCTGCGGTGTTGGGCACCTTGGCGGCTTTTGTGTTGGTGCGCTACCAGCGCTTTCCGGGGAGAATCATGTTCTCCGGGATGGTGAATGCCCCGCTGGTCATGCCTGAGGTGGTGATCGGCTTGTCATTGCTGTTGCTGATGGTGGGAGTGCAAAACTTTTTTGGCTGGCCCGAGCGCGGAATGCTGACGATCATTCTGGGCCACACGCTGCTGGGTATGGCCTACGGCATGGTGGTGGTGCAGTCGAGATTGCTGGAGGTGAATCGCTCCTTGGAAGAGGCTGCCATGAACCTTGGAGCGCGCCCACACCAGGTGTTTTTCTTGGTGACCTTGCCTAATATTGCGCAGGGCATATTGGCGGCATTCTTGTTGGCGTTCACCTTGTCGTTTGACGATGTGGTGATTTCCGAGTTCTTGTCCGGGCCGGGTGTAAGCACCTTGCCACAGGTCATTTTCGGTTACGCACGGCGGGGCATCAACCCGACCATTTATGCCGCGGCTACCTTGCTTATCGTCACGGTGACCTGCGTGATTGTGGGTTACAGCGTGTGGGTGGCCCGGCAAACGCGCCGACGCGAACGTGAGGTGGCTGCAGCGATGCGCGCAGAAACCGCAGCATTATCCCAGAACTGAGTGCGTTGCCATGTCCTAGTTGAGGACACGTATTTTTCCATAAGGCAGATATGACATCTATGAAGTTTGATGGTCGGGCATTGATCAACGGCAAACGGGTGGGGGCAGCCGATGGGCAGGTGTTTGACAGTGTTTCACCCGTGGACGGCAAGGTGCTTACCCAGGTGGCGCGTTGTGGTGCCGCGGATATTGAGGCAGCGGTAGCTGCCGCACGTACGGCGTTTGAAGACCACCGCTGGAGCGGCATGGCCCCAGCGCAGCGCAAGCGCGTGATGATCCGATTTGCCGATTTACTGCAACAGCATGGAGATGAACTGGCCATGACGGAGACCCTGGATATGGGCAAGCCCGTGAAATATGCGCGTGGCGTAGATGTCAACAGCGCTGCCAATTGCATCCGTTGGTATGGCGAAGCGGTGGACAAGGTGTACGACGAAATTGCACCTACACCTCGCACAGCTTTGGCTTTGATCACCCAAGAGCCTGTGGGCGTGGTAGGCGTTATCGTGCCCTGGAACTACCCTATGATTATGGCCGCCTGGAAGATTGCACCGGCCTTGGCGGTGGGCAACTCGGTGGTACTCAAGCCCAGTGAAAAATCTCCACTAACCGCGCTGCGCATGGCTGATTTGGCGCTGGAGGCGGGTATTCCGGAGGGTGTGTTTAACGTAGTGACTGGCTATGGTGCAGAGGCGGGTTCGCCTTTGGCGCTGCACATGGACGTGGATTGCATTGCATTCACGGGTTCCACCCGCGTGGGCAAGCAAATTCATGTAATGGCGGGCCAGAGTAACCTTAAGCGCGCGTGGACTGAGTTGGGTGGCAAATCACCCAACATCGTGTTTGCGGATTGTCCGAATTTGGACAAAGCGGTGGAGTCCGCTGTGGGGAGCATCTTTTTTAACCAGGGTGAGAGCTGTAATGCACCGTCACGCCTGTTTGTAGAGGCCAGCATCAAAGAGCGTTTTCTAGAAAAAGCCTTGAAACTAGTGCCCGGCTATATGCCTGCGAACCCCACATTGCCCACGACGGTGATGGGCGCGGTGGTGGACAAGATTCAACTGGAAACTGTGCTGCGTTACATCGAAAGTGGTAAGTCAGAAGGGGCGCGATTGGTCGCCGGGGGCGAACAGGCGCTTTCAGACACTGGTGGCTGCTATGTGCAACCGACCATTTTTGATTGCGTTACTCCCGAGATGACGATTGCCCGGGAAGAGATTTTTGGCCCCGTGTTGTCTGTGATGTCGTTTACCGACACCGCCGAAGTGGTACGCATGGCCAATGCCAGTGTGTATGGGCTGCAGGCAGGCGTGTGGACCAGCGATTTGAACAAGGCCCATGGTGTGGCGCGTGCTTTGCGTGCAGGCACTGTGCATGTGAACCAGTATGACGAAGACGACATCACCGTGCCTTTTGGTGGCTTCAAGCAGAGCGGGGTGGGGCGTGACAAATCACTGCACGCTTTTGACAAATACACCGAGACAAAAACCACTTGGATTCGTATCGATTCCCCACTCTAGGAGCCTGAGTGGTGGGCAATTCATACTTTTGGTATGTGTAGTAGATTTTCATATAGTGAGAAATTTCAACTTCAAGTGCATTGTGGAAATTTTGCAATGTGAGATTTGTTACTTACTATTTGATATCAACAGTCTAAGTCTTTGATTTCATTGATGAAAATTTATGTCTTATATAAGACATAAGACAAGACAACAAGTCTTATATAAGACTTAGAATTACCTCCATGGCACCATAAGCGTTGATGCGTATGGTGCCGACCGTTTAACCAACCTAGGAGTGTTCTTATGCCGCAATCCATTACCGAACAGTTGAGCCGCGAACAACAAATCGCAGCCCTTGAAAAAGACTGGGCCACCAACCCCCGCTGGAAGGGCATCAAACGCGGTTACACAGCCGCTGATGTCGTGCGTTTGCGCGGTTCGTTCCAGGTAGAGCACACCTTGGCTCGCCGTGGTGCCGAGAAGTTGTGGGAATTGGTGAATAACGAACCTTACGTCAATTGCCTGGGCGCATTGACGGGTGGTCAAGCCATGCAACAGGTCAAAGCTGGCGTGAAGGCCATCTACCTATCTGGCTGGCAAGTCGCTGCAGACAACAACGAATATTCCGCCATGTACCCCGACCAGTCGTTGTACCCCGTGGACTCGGTGCCAAAGGTCGTTGAGCGCATCAACAACTCTTTCACACGTGCCGACGAAATCCAGTGGTCCAAAGGTGTTGGCCCAGGCGACAAGGGCTATATCGACTACCACGCACCTATCGTGGCTGACGCAGAAGCTGGTTTCGGTGGCGTGTTGAACGCCTACGAATTGATGAAAGCCATGATTCGCGCTGGTGCAGGTGGCGTTCACTTTGAAGACCAACTGGCTTCTGTCAAAAAGTGCGGTCACATGGGTGGCAAGGTGTTGGTCCCTACCACCGAAGCCTGCCAGAAGCTAATCGCTGCCCGTATGGCTGCCGACGTATACGGCGTGCCCACTTTGGTGATTGCCCGTACCGATGCTGAAGCCGCTGATCTGTTGACCAGCGACTACGATGAAAACGACAAGCCATTTTTGACTGGCGAGCGCACCGCTGAAGGCTTTTACAAAACTAAAAAAGGTATGGACCAAGCCATCAGCCGCGCGGTGGCTTACGCTGAATACGCTGACTTGGTTTGGTGTGAGACCGGTACGCCTGACCTGGAATTTGCCAAGAAGTTTGCTGACGCTGTGCACGCCAAGCACCCCGGCAAGATGTTGGCTTACAACTGCTCGCCATCTTTCAACTGGAAGAAGAACCTGGACGACGCAACCATTGCCAAGTTCCAAAAAGAACTGGGCGCGATGGGCTACAAGTACCAGTTCATTACCTTGGCTGGTATCCACAACATGTGGTACCACATGTTCGACTTGGCACAAGACTACGTCAAGCGCGGCATGACCGCTTACGTAGAGAAGGTGCAAGAGCCTGAATTCGCAGCCCGCGAGCGTGGCTACAGCTTTGTGTCGCACCAGCAAGAAGTGGGCACTGGTTACTTTGACGAAGTGACCACCGTGATTCAAGGCGGCAAGTCCAGTGTGACCGCGCTGACGGGTTCTACCGAAGAAGAGCAGTTCCACTAAACACGGTTCTTGGATAATTTGAAGCTGGGTCCCTTTAAAGGGGCCCGGCTTTTTAACTTTTACGAACGTAGAAAATGGGCGAACAGTTTTCTTTATTTGGTGATTCCGAACCACGAACTCCAGTGAGAACACCCAGACCAAAGGGGGGTGGACCCGATGCGTATTCCTTGTTCTTTTCCCTTTTCCCCACGACGCAGGATGCGGTAGCGATCGCAAAAATGGGCGGCGTTTTGCTACGTATGCAGGGCTTCACCAGTGAGCCGCTAAAGCCGCATCGCTTACACGTTACCTGCCATGATTTGGGCAATTACACAGAAATTCCGCAAGATTTAATTGACGCCGCCATCCGGGCGGGAGACGCTCTGGCATTCGATGCATTTAACGTGGTGTTTGACACCGCAATGAGTTACCCAAGCAGTGGTACTTATGTTCTGTCGGGCCGGGATGGTGTCCGTGATCTCACGGCCTTTCGCGAAGAACTGGGTGAAGCGATGCGTAGCCAGGGTCTGCGCGCAGCGCGGAGCTTCACGCCCCATATGACGCTGACATACGATAAACATTTTGTCCCGGAGCATCCTATCGCCCCGGTGCGTTGGCGTGCATCGGAGTTTGTGTTGATCAGGAGCCATGTCGGCAAGGGCATTTATGATGCACTGGGCCGCTGGCCATTGGCTGAATGACTGTGGGTTAAAATTATGTACCCACTTTTATATAAGAGCGAGAAAGGCAGTTTGGTTATGACACCGCGAACTACAACGGCAATTTTTAACAAAATAGGCCGCTAGTCCCCGCGCCTTGTGCGCAACCAGCTATCAAATTCATAGTAAAGCGCGGACCCTGCCGCGCTTTTGTCTTTCTAGAATTCTCTTTTTTTCCAGGTTCACCATGATTCAAATTACGCTCCCTGACGGTTCTCAACGTGAATTCCCCGGCCCCGTTACCGTGGCAGAAGTCGCCGCGTCTATCGGCGCTGGGTTGGCCAAAGCTGCTTTGGCCGGCAAAGTGGACGGCAAAGTGGTGGACACCAGTTTTCAGATGACTGCCAACAGCGCCTTGTCCATCATCACTGGCAAAGACGCGGATGGTTTGGAAGTGATTCGCCATTCCACAGCCCATTTGCTGGCCTATGCCGTTAAGGAGCTTTTCCCCGATGCCCAGGTCACTATTGGCCCCGTGATTGAGCATGGTTTCTTCTATGACTTTTCCTACAAGCGCCCGTTCACACCTGAGGACTTGGCAGCTATTGAAAAGAAGATGACGCAGCTTACTTCGCTGGATGAGCTTGTGCAGCGCCGCGTACTGCCACGTGACGAAGCCGTGGCCTATTTCAAAAGCTTGGGCGAACACTACAAGGCCGAGATTATTGAGAGCATCCCTGCAGACCAAGATGTGTCGCTGTACCGCGAAGGCAAGTTTGAAGACTTGTGCCGCGGCCCCCACGTGCCCAGCACTGGCAAGCTGAAGCACTTCAAACTGATGAAGGTGGCGGGTGCCTACTGGCGTGGTGACCACAAGAATGAGATGCTGCAGCGCATTTACGGCACAGCGTGGGCGTCTAAAGACGAGTTGCAACAGTACCTCACCATGCTGGAAGAAGCTGAAAAGCGCGACCACCGCAAACTGGGCCGTGAGCTGGATTTGTTTCATATCGATGAGCATTCCCCTGGTACCGTGTTTTGGCACCCAAAGGGGTGGACGCTTTGGCAGGGCGTTGAGCAGTACATGCGCAAGGTTTACCAAGACAACGGGTACCTAGAAGTCAAGGGCCCGCAAATCATCGATAAAAGCCTTTGGGAAAAGACCGGCCATTGGGATAAATACCGCGAGAACATGTTCACCACGGAGAGCGAAAAGCGCGACTACGCACTCAAGCCCATGAATTGCCCGGGCCATATCCTGATCTATAAACAAGGCATCAAGAGCTACCGCGACCTGCCATTGCGCTTCGGCGAGTTCGGCGCATGCCACCGCAATGAGCCATCGGGTGGCTTGCACGGCATCATGCGTGTGCGTGCATTCACGCAGGATGACGGCCACATTTTTTGTACCGAAGACCAGATTCAGGGCGAGGTGGTCGCATTCACTACGCTACTGCAAAAGGTCTACAAAGACTTTGGCTTTACCAACATCATTTACAAACTTTCTACCCGTCCTGAAAGGCGTATCGGCTCCGAAGAAAGCTGGGACCGTGCGGAAGCCGCTTTGGCAGAAGGTCTGCGGGCATCTGGCTGTGATTTTGAGTACCTGCCGGGCGAGGGCGCTTTCTACGGCCCCAAGATCGAATACACCTTAAAGGATGCGCTGGGTCGTCCGTGGCAATGTGGCACGATTCAGGTGGACCCCAACATGCCTGAGCGCTTGGACGCCGAATTTGTGGGTGAAGACGGCGCGCGCCATCGCCCCATCATGTTGCACCGCGCCATCGTGGGAAGTTTGGAGCGGTTTATTGGAATTTTGATCGAAGAGAGCGCTGGCGCACTACCAGCTTGGCTCGCCCCCGTTCAAATTGCGGTACTTAACATCACGGATGCACAGGCAGATTACGCTCGATTAGTGGCTAAAACGCTGCAAAATCAAGGGCTTAGGGTCCATTTAGACCTGCGCAATGAGAAAATTACGTATAAAATACGAGAGCATTCGATGCAAAAGCTGCCTTACTTGGTCGTCACAGGCGACAAAGAAATGGCAGCAGGCGCCGTTGCAGTGCGCGCCCGGGGTGGTCAAGACCTCGGAGTAATGTCCCTAGACGCATTCGTGCAAAAAGTCTTGAGCGACATTGCAAGCAAATCAGGTATCTAACGGATTCCACTTTTGTGACCAAAGATGTTGTTTTGCCCGCGTGTATTGTGCGGCAACCGCTACAGTTTTTGTAGCAGATATTGTGAAGGAATGAGCCATCGCTACTGAATTTCGTGACCGCCGTCAGCGTGAAGAACGTAAACACCGTTTAAATCGGGAAATCATGGCCCCAGAGGTTCGCCTGTCTGGTGCTGATAATGAGCCCCTTGGTGTAGTTAGCCTGATGGAAGCCCTGCGTATGGCAGGTGAGCTAGACGTTGACTTGGTAGAAATTGCCGCTACCGCCAATCCGCCTGTGTGCCGGTTGATGGACTACGGTAAATTCAAATACCAAGAGCAAAAAAAGGCGGCGGAAGCGAAAGCCAAGCAGACGGTCATTGAGATCAAAGAGATCAAGTTCCGACCGGGTACCGATGACGGCGACTACAACATCAAGATGCGCAATATCAAGCGCTTCTTGGCCGACGGCGACAAGTGCAAGATCACTTTGCGTTTTCGGGGTCGCGAAATCACCCACCAGGAAATTGGTTTGGCGATGTTGCAGCGTATGCGCGACGAGTTGGCTGATACGATCATCGTTGAGCAGTTTCCCAAATTGGAAGGCCGCCAAATGATCATGATGATTGCACCAGGACGTAAGAAGCCCGGTGGATCGCAGAAGCCAGCTGCAGAGGCTGCAGCTAATTAGAATTGTTTTGCCGGTTTGGTCATCGGCAAAATATACGTAGTGGGTTTAACAACCTGCTGCATGAGTGGCAAGCTTAAGGCTTACTACTTAAAAGTGGCTCGGGGCCAACAAGGCTGGAAGTAGTTTCCAGACGCCTCACGAGCACAAATGATAAGGAGCATGTACATGCCCAAAATGAAGACCAAGAGCGCGGCGAAAAAACGCTTTCGCGTCCGTCCAGGTGGAACCGTTAAACGCGGTCAAGCCTTCAAACGTCACATCTTGACCAAGAAGACCACCAAAAATAAACGCCACTTGCGCGGCTCCACTGGAGTTCATGAGACCAATATGGGTCACATGGCACAGATGCTGCCAGGCCGTGGTATTTAATTAACGACGAACAAGGAGTAATTCAATGCCTCGCGTCAAACGTGGTGTAACGGCTCGCGCCCGCCATAAAAAAGTTCTCGCCCTTGCTAAAGGTTTTCGCGGTCGCCGCGGTAATGTCTTCCGCGTCGCTAAAGAAGCGGTAATGAAGGCTGGGCAATATGCCTACCGTGACCGTCGTACCAAAAAGCGTGTCTTCCGTCAGTTGTGGATTGCCCGTATCAACGCTGCTGCGCGTCAGTGCGGCATGACATACAGCCAATTTGCCAACGGTCTGAAGAAAGCGAACATCGAGATCGACCGCAAGGTTCTGTCCGACATCGCTATTCACGACATGGCTGCTTTTGCTGGCATCGTGGAACAAGTCAAGGCCAAGCTGGCTGCTTGATTCCCGTCCGGGTGCTATTTAATTTATAGCGCCCTACGCACCAGAAACAAGGGCTAGCGCTTGAAAGAGCACTAGCCCTTTTTCATTTGTCCCTCACCAACGCATATTTCATGAACGACTTGAACGCCATCGTTGACTCTGCTAAGGCAGCATTTGCCCAGGCAGGAACGCCCGCCGATCTCGAAAACGCCAAAGCCCTGTTTCTGGGCAAGTCTGGACGCATCACCGAGTTGATGAAGGGCATGGCGGCGCTCAGCGTTGAAGAAAAAAAATCATTGGGTGCAGCAATCAATGTGGCCAAACAGGCCATTGAAGCCGCGCTTACCGGCCGTCGCCAAGCACTGGCAGACGCCGAACTGCAAATTCAGCTTCAAGCTGAGGCC
>JBEANP010000107.1:0-9056 GCA_041165385.1 Pseudomonadota bacterium
GGCAGGCCTGGCCCACGGCACCGGTGTAGCCAGGGCTCACCGCAAAACGTGCACCGGCGTTGGCAGCTGCTTGTGCATCGGCCTTGGTTCGCACAGTGCCTGCGCCCACGACCGCTTCGGGCACGTCACGGGCGATGGCTTCCATGCAGGCCAGGGCCTGCGGGGTGCGCAGCGTGACTTCCAACATGCGCACACCACCAGCCACCAGGGCACGGGCCATAGGCACAGCGTGGGCCACATCGTTCAACACAATCACAGGAATCACGGGCGCGTCTTGCATCACTTGCAAGGCGGTAAAAGCGGTAGGAGTGGTCATAGATTTTCAGTGAGGGTTTAAAGCCAGCTGCACGCGCCCTCTTCGGCGGTCAGTGCATTGCGGCGGAAGTTGGCAAACAATTCACGGCCCATGCCAATGCCGTTGGCGGTACACAGAGCTCCTGGCATGCTGGCCAAGGGGCGGGTATTCCACTCGGCGGGGTCAATCAGCACTTGCAAGGTCTCAGAATTGGCATCCAGGCGGATTACGTCGCCGTCCAGCACCCGAGCCAAGGGGCCGCCGGCAGCCGCCTCAGGTGACACGTGAATGGCGGCAGGCACTTTGCCCGACGCACCGCTCATGCGGCCATCGGTGACCAGCGCCACCTTGAAACCCTTGCCCTGCAGCACTGCCATGGGCGGTGTGAGTTTGTGCAGCTCAGGCATGCCATTGGCCTGCGGCCCTTGCCAGCGCACGACGCAAATCACGTCCTGGTTCAACTCATCGGCAGCAAACGCTTTGTGCAAAGCGTCTTGGGAATCGAACACGCGGCAAGGGGCTTCGATCACATGGCGGTCGTCCGGCACAGCAGACACTTTGATCACGCTGCGACCCAAATTGCCTTGCAATAGCTTGAGGCCACCACTGGCGCTGAATGGAGCACTTGCGGGGCGCACTACGCTGTCGTCTTTGCTCACACCGGGGTTAGTCCACTGCAGCGAGCCATCGGCAGCAGCACTAGGAATGGCAGTGAATTCGCGCAAACCACCGCTGCGCACCGTCAACACATCGGCGTGCATAAAGCCCGCGTCCAGCAACTCACGAATCACGTAACCTGGGCCGCCTGCGGCCTGGAACTGGTTCACATCAGCGCTGCCATTGGGGTACACGCGGGTCAGCAAGGGCACCACATCGGACAAAGCCGAGAAGTCATTCCAGTCAATCACGATGCCCGCCGAGCGCGCTACGGCTACCCAATGAATCAGGTGGTTGGTAGAGCCCCCCGTAGCCAGCAAAGCAACCATGGCGTTAACGATACAGCGCTCGTCCACCACCTGGCCAATCGGCGCAAAGCGCTTGGTTTTGGTGATGCCCAACACGGTGCGCACGGCTTCGCGCGTGAGCTCTTGGCGTACGCCCTCTCCGGGGTTAATAAACGCGGTGCCGGGCACGTGCAGACCCATAGCCTCTAACAACATTTGGTTGCTGTTGGCGGTACCGTAAAAAGTACAGGTTCCCTCGGCGTGGTACGCGGCGCTCTCAGCCGCCAGCAACTCGGGGCGACCGACCAGGCCTTGTGCTGCTTTCTCACGCACCTTGGATTTTTCGTTGTTCGACAGGCCAGATGTCATGGGGCCTGCGGGTACAAATACTGTGGGCAAATGGCCAAAGTGCAGCGCACCGATCAACAGGCCGGGCACGATCTTGTCGCACACGCCCAACATGAGCGCGCAATCGAACACATCGTGGCTGAGCGATATGGCAGTGGCCATGGCGATGGCGTCGCGACTGAACAGGCTAAGTTCCATGCCGGCCGTTCCCTGCGTTACACCGTCGCACATGGCGGGCACGCCGCCAGCCACTTGGGCGGTAGCACCGTGCTTGCGGGCCTCGATCTTGATGAGGTCGGGGTAGTGCTGCAGCGGCGCATGGGCGGAGAGCAGGTCGTTATAAGCGTTGATGATGCCAATGTTGGCACCTTTTTCAGCCACGATTTTTACGCCCTGCAAGCCTGTAACGCGCGTTTTGTCAGCATCCGGCATCGCGGCAAATGCATGCGCCACGTTGGCGCAGCCCATACGGTCCGCGCCGCGGTCGCGGTTGGCAGCGGCTTGTATTTGCGCTAAGTAGGCACTGCGCGTTGGCGCGCTGCGCTCTTGGATGCGGCGGGTGACTGCGTCAACTACTGGGTGGATGGTGCTTGAGGAGGGGTTAGATGTGGACATATCAGCCTGTAATAAAATTACACGTTAGATGGTAACTGGGAAACCGCTTGTTGTGAATGCTCTGGGTTACCAGCTGGGTACAAAGTGTGGGGCTGAGTTCGCTGGCGCACCGGGAAGACCCGTGGGAGTGGCCTTCTTGGCGGTGCGCCTGAGACAGCAGTCGCGAGTTGTACCTATTCCAACAAAATAATCGGCGCCTGCGCATCGTGGATGGGGCTAACCTTCCCAATAACCGCCGCATGCGCGTAACCCAAGGCATTTAACTCGGCCAAACACGCCGCCGCACGGTCCGCAGGCACGCTGGCCAACAATCCGCCTGCTGTTTGTGGGTCGAACAGCAGCGGGTAACGCGGATGCTGCACAAACTCGGCTTGGTTGTGCAACGCCCGGCGCAAACGCACATTGGCACTTTGCAGCGAACTCACAATCCCTGCGGCCACGGTGTCCACCGCGCCATCGAGCAAGGGCAACGCAGACAAACTGATTTGTGCATCCACGCTAGACGGTTTGGTCATTTCCACCAGATGGCCGAGCAGGCCAAAACCGGTGACATCGGTGCACGCGGTAGCGCCATGGCTATGCAAGCACTGCGCGCCCAAGCGGTTGGACTGCACCATCGACGTGAGCGCTGCGTCAATCCACCGGCCCTTAGCCACCATGCGCGCATGCGCCGCAAACAAGGTGCCGGTGCCTAAGGGTTTGGTCAGAATTAACACATCGCCGCTCTGCATGCCGCCCTTGCGCATCAGCGCCTCGGGCTGGTCGTCTATCAGGCCGTTGATGGCAAAGCCCAGGGCCAACTCTGCGCCCTCCCCCGTGTGGCCGCCCACCAACGCACACCCGGCTTCGTTGAGCACTTCCACAGCGCCGGTCATCATTTGGAACAGCAGGTCTTCGACCTTGCTTTCCAGCCCCGGTGGCACGGTGGCAATAGCGGTGGCAGATTGGGCCTGCGCACCCATGGCGAAAATATCGCCCAAGGCATGGTTGGCTGCAATCTTGCCGAACAGGTAGGGGTCGTCCACAAGGGCGCGAAAAAAGTCCACGCTGTGCACCATCGCTTTGCCTGGAGGCACGCGCACCACGGCAGCATCGTCGGGGGCGTGCAGGCCAATCACCACCTCGTCGCGCTGCACCACTTGCAAATGCCGCAAAGCGCGGGACAGCACCGTGGCCCCCACCTTGGCACCGCAGCCACCACAACGCATGGCAATCGCCGAAATGGCTTGCAACGATTCGTCCACAGTCAATGCCAGTTGCGAGGAACTCGACGGCTGCACTGGAGAAGTCGCTGTAGCGGGCATCGCAGGAAACTCGGCGAATTTACGCATAAAGCCGCGGTCAATCCAGTCTTTCCAGAGCCACACCCAGGCACCCGCAAAGCCCATTGCGCCGCGCGACGCAACGGCGAATTGATCGCCTGTGCTGATCAGCGCCAACCATGTGCGCTGGGGGTGGTAGGGCTTAAGCACCTTGCCCTGCACCGTGCGGCGCAGGTTGTCGGCCAAGGGCTTGCCCATGCGCACGGCAAACACACCGGCTTTTGCCAGCGGGTAGTTTTGCATGGCGGCCACATCGCCGGCAGCAAATACTTGGGGGTCGGTCACGCTCTGCAAGCAGTCATTCACCACCACAAAGCCTTTGGCATCCAACGCCAAACCTGTGCTCTGCAGCCACGGTGCGCCACCAGCTTGGGTGACCCACATGATCTCGTCCACATCCAGGACCAGGCCATTCGCGCAGTGCAATTGGCCCGGGCTAACGTGTGTAACCGCTGCGCCCAAATGCACCACCACACCGCGTTGCGCCAACACGGTGGCGAAGCGACTGCGCACACCCGCGTTATGGGTAGGCAGCACGGTAGCGTCGGCACCCACCAAGTGGAACGCCAGCAGATCCGAGCTGCGGCCCAGCGCCTGCAGCTCCCGCCGCAAGCGGTATTGCATCGCCAGCAGCAATTCCACGCCCCCTGCGCCCGCGCCCACCACGGCAATGCGCAGGGTGCCCGCCGTGTGCTGCTGCACGCGCGCCAAGAGGTTAAGCCAGCGCTGGTTGAACTGGTGAATAGGTTTAACCGGCACCACCTGCCCCTGCGCGCCGGGCACTCCCGCAAGCTGCGGGGTCGAGCCGACGTTGATCGACACGCAGTCGTAGGCAACCGGTGGGCGGTTGGCGCACAGCACTTGGCCGGCTGCGCGGTCTATGCCCACCACTGCATCACGGTACAGCCGCGCACCCGCAAACACGGCCAAGCGGCTCAGGTCGATATGCACTTCGTCATAGGTGTAGTGGCCCGCAATGTAGCCCGGCAACATGCCGGAATACGGGGTGTGCATATCGGTACAAATCACCGTCAACCGCACGCCGGGCTCAGGGTGCATGCCAAAGCGCTTGAGCACGCCCACATGGCTATGGCCGCCCCCGATCAAAACGATGTCGCGGGCTATTGGATGGATAGAGGTTTGCATGGCTCGGCAAGGATAACGCCCCTACGCCAGGTGGCGTTTGATCCGCGTCCCTATACTCAAACCATGACTTCTATTGCCGACCTCCGCAAAAGCTACGAACGCGCCAAACTGGACGAGAGCGCATCGCATGCCGACCCCCTCCAACAGTTTGACCAATGGCTGAAAGAAGCCATCAGCAGCGAAGTACCCGAGCCCAACGCCATGACGCTGGCCACCGTGGGCAGTGACCTGCGCCCCTCCACCCGCGTGGTGCTGGTAAAAGGCTACGACGCCCAAGGCATTGTTTGGTACACCAACTATGACAGTCGCAAGGGTAAAGAGCTCGCGGGCAACCCGTTTGCCGCACTGCAATTTCACTGGGTGGAGCTGGAGCGTGTAGTGCGCATTGAAGGCGTGGTGGAAAAAGTGAGCGATGCCGAGAGCGACGCTTACTTCCACAGCCGCCCACTGGACTCGCGCATTGGCGCCTGGGCATCGCCGCAGAGTGAAGTGATTGACGGGCGCACCGTGCTGGTCACCAACGCGGCCAAATACGCCGCCAAATTTTTGTTGCAACCACCACGCCCGCCGCACTGGGGTGGCTACCGGCTCAAGCCGGACAACTGGCAGTTTTGGCAGGGGCGCAAAAGCCGGCTACACGACCGCCTGCGTTACACGCAAGAGCAGGGTGGCGGCTGGTTGCGCGAGCGGCTGGCGCCTTGACTGGTTAGCCGCGGAATTTCTTAGCCAGTAATTAATGGCACTAGCAGCATCACCAGCGTTACCGTACCCAGAGCCATGAGGGTGGACACCGCCACGCCGGCAGTGACCAAATCCTCGGCCTTTTTGTAGCGCTGCGAGAACAAAAATACATTCGCCCCCACGGGCAGGGATGCAGCCACCACCAACACCGTAAGCGGCACACCACGCATACCGAACGCCCAACCCGCACAAGCCATAAGCGCCGGATGCACCAAGGTTTTGACGGCAGATATTGCCAGAGCCCCTTTGAATTCACGCCCAATGGCCGCCTGCGACAGGGTGACTCCCACCAACAGCAGCGCCACCGGCCCAAAGGCATTGCCCAATAACATCAATGGGCGGTCGATCACAGCGGGCAGTGTCAGTCCGGTTTGCGCAAACACCAGACCCGCAATGATGGGCATGGGCACAGGGTGCACCACCGCGTTACGCACTGCCATACCGATGGTGGCGAGCCGGTTGCGTTGCGGCTCCAACCCTTCATGCACACGCTCGCGGGCGCTGAACAGTTCCAGCACCACCGTGGCAATGGTCAACAACACCAGCGCATGCAACGAGATCAAGGTGAAAAGCAACACCAGCGCCTCTTTGCCATAAGCCAGGCCTACCAGTGGAATGCCAATCATGATGGTGTTGCTGAAGGTGCCCGCCAAGGCCACTACCGCAGCGCGGCTGTTGGATCCCTGGAGCAACACCAGTGTGGTGAACAAGCCGGCAGCCACCGCAAAATACAGCGACACCGACTGAAAATCGAGGTCTTGCACATGCACGCTGCTCATGGTACGAAACAGCAGCGCCTGCGTGAGCACCAGAAAAACGAGATTGGATAGGTCTTTCACCGCTTCCTGGCGAATGAGTTTGAGCCGCCCAGCGACAACACCCACCAGAATCAGAAAAACGACTGGAAACAGGGACGAAACAACCGGATGATCCAGCGAAATTTGCAAAATAAAGTGACTTTCGAGCTAGTCCGTGCAGGTTTTTTTACTTCACCGGTACAGCGTCAGTCACGCGGTAATACAGGCCATAGGGGTCGTCTTGCAACACGGCAAACTGTCCTTCCACCACAACGGCTTCCGTTGAGTATTTCACAGGCGTTTTAGTTTTAACTTCGACCATGCTTTCAGGCCCGCCGGGTGTGCAAAAAGAACAGGTCATGGGTACGGAGCTGAGCAAAAAATGTTTTTGCTTGTCGCCCGGCTCCAGCGGCATCATGAACCCCTGAATACGCTGACTCTTGCTATTGAGCGCCTGCACAGCGCTAGGAAACACGGGCCGCAAGCGGTTGTTCACTGCTTTCGTCTTCACAGATGTAAGAACCGACCAGGGTAATACATCGGCACGGTCTGGAAGTGGCGCAATAGGACTGTTCGGACTGTGTACGCCAGCTCCTGTACCCGCAGGCACACCACCGACCACAGGCGAACTAAGCTGCGCAACACCAGCCAATGGAGACAATGCGACCCAAGCTGCGACAACTGCAGATTTGAGAAAATGGGTTTGCATGGGATGCCTTTCGCAAAAAAATTAGTGTTCGTGCTTCATGCCGCAGAACTTGCCAATGGCCAAACCTTTGCAGGCAGTTTGCAGCTCTTTGGTACAAACGTCCGCCTTTTTACCAGATTCCAGGCACTTGGCGGCGCCTTCGTGCGCCGCGGCAATGGCGCGGTGGCGGGTAATATCTTCTTTGGTTTCTTTATCAGTCTCTGCTATAGAAAACGCAGCTGCTTGCGCAAAGAATACAAGGGCCAGAAGCGATTTATACATAAATTTACCTACTTTGAAGGAGTTCTAAAACACTGACTCGATAGGCGGCAAACGTAGGCAGTAACGCCGATACCAGCGACACGCCAACAGCCAAACCCGGCACCACCCACAGCTGCACAGGCCATAGCATGCCGCCTATCAGCAAGGAATTGTCGAGCTGCAGCAGCCAGGCCAGTGCGCCGGCAAATGCCTGCCCCAGCAACAAGCCCACCACAGAAGCTAACACACCTAGCCACAGCGCCTCACACAGCAATAAGGCGCCAACTTTGGCTGGCGGCGCGCCCAGCATGCGTAACAGCGCCAGATCCGCCTTGCGTTCACGCACTGCGCTCCACAGGGCGATGAACACGCTCAAGCCTGCGGTTAGCAGCAAAACACCGGCAAAGGCGCGCAACACATCGGTCCCCAAGCCCAACATATGAAGCAAGCGGGTAATTTCCAACGCCGGTGCCGCAGCCTGCATTTCGGTGCTGGTGTTCACGAAGCGCGGAAAACTTAGGGCAGCCATAGGGGTTTTGTATTTCACCAGCGCCATGGTGATTTCGCGGTCGTCTTCCATGGCCTTGCGATCCTCGGCGGTGTCGTCAGGCGACGCGGTGTAGTCTTCGTGAACTTTCCAAACGGATGCAGTATCGGTCAAGATCAGCCTATCCAGCACACTGCCACTGGGCTGCAAAATGCCGGTCACGGTGTAAGAGTTGTCGCCATGCATATGACCGCCTCCGCCCAAACCGTGAGAGCCAGCAAAGGTATTGCCCAACTTGAGCCCTAGCTTACGCGCCACGGTAGCGCCCAACACTACCTGCATGGGCTGTTTCCACAAGGCCCCTTCCATCACCCTGCCCTGGTAGTGCTCAAGGTAAGCGTGTGAGGTGCCAACAATACGAAAGCCTTGAAGGCTGTCGCCCAAACTGATGGGGATGATACTGGCCACCAGCAAATTTTTCTCCAATTCGCGCACCGCTTTAAGTGGCACATTGCCAGGGGGCACGTCAATATGCAGTACGCCCGACAAGATGAGCTGCATGGGGCTGCCCTTGGCCCCCACCACCACGTCAATGCCTGCCAGATCGCGGTCAAACGCCTTGCTAAGCTGCGCGCCCACCAGCATCAAAAACGTAATGGACGCCAGTCCCAGACTTAGCAGCAACACATTAAGCCCCGCGGCCATGGGCCGAGCCCACAGGTAACACCAGGCAAAAAATAAAGTTTTCATATGCGGAATATGCTATGTATTTAATAGCTGTCTACGCATGAGGTGTAGGGGCTGGAAGTCGATTTGACCATTATTTTTCAGTGGAATGGCCTGTGCCACGCGTGCGTCGTGCGTGGCGATTACCAGCGTGGCGTTGTGCGCTTTGGCGGTAGCCAGCAGCAGTGCCACGGCGTCTAAAGCGGCTTCATCGTCCAGGCTGGCCGTGGGCTCGTCGGCCAGAATCACTTGGGGCTGCAGCAGCACGGCTCGCGCCAGCGCCACCCGCTGCGCTTGCCCGCCTGACAACTGCCCGGGCTTGCGCGCAGCCAGTTCGGCCACATCCAACGCCTGCAACGCGGCCTGAATGCGCGCAGCGTTTTCAGGCACCCCAGCAGCCCACTGCGCCATGGCCAGGTTTTGGTAAACCGTGAGCGCAGCACTCAGGTGCAATTTCTGGGGTAAAAACCCGATAGCCCCCGCCCGCCATGCATCACCAGCTATTGTTTTAAGAGCAGACAACGGCTGACCAGCTACCGTCAACTCGCCCGATGCCGGCGCAACCAGACCTGCAACCAGCGCTAGCCAGGTAGATTTACCGCAGCCTGACGGCCCACTAAGCAATAGCACCGCGCCTTGGGCAACATCGACATCAGGAAAAATCAACGTCGCGCTGGCTGGGTAGG
>JBEANP010000108.1:0-8892 GCA_041165385.1 Pseudomonadota bacterium
CTGCATTGCCCAAGCTGCAAGAATTTATTTTGCCCGCAGGCAGCCGCGCGGCGTCGCAAGCCCATGTGTGCCGCACCGTGGCGCGCCGGGCCGAGCGCGTCGTGGTGGCGCTAGGCAACGAAGAGTCATTGAAAGACACGCCCCGGCAGTACCTGAATCGTTTGTCAGACTTGATGTTTGTACTGGCCCGGGTGCTGAACCGCCACCGCATCGATGGCACTGCGGGTGATGACGTGTACTGGAAAAGCCAGCGTATGGCGCAAGACGCCAAGGCTTAAGGGCCGAAGGACGTAAAGGCCCAATTTCTAAACCGCCATGCGGTTTGGTAGCAGCCGGTCGTATTCTTTCTTCACCACCGCATAGCACTCGCAGCTGCGCTCCTCTAGTCCGGCACGGTTGAGTGCGGTGATATGGCCACGCGCATAGCGAATCAGCCCAGAGGACTGCAACTTCAGCGCGGCTTCGGTCACGCCTTCGCGGCGCACGCCCAGCATGTTGGCAATCAGTTCCTGCGTCATGATCAGATCGTTGCCACTGAGGCGGTCCAAGCTGAGCAGCAGCCACCGGCACAGCTGCTGGTCCAGGGAATGGTGGCGGTTACACACGGCCGTTTGGGCCATTTGCGTAATCAGGGCTTGCGTGTAGCGCAGCAGCAAGTGCATGACCGCGCCGCTGAGGTTGAACTCTTCTTTCAATGCAGAGGCACGCAGGCGGTAGCCCCAGCCCGCGCTTTGTACCACCGCGCGGCTGGGCGTGGAGTTGCCGCCCATGAACAGCGAAATACCCACCACGCCTTCAAAACCCACCACGGCAATTTCTGCGGACGAGCCGCTCTCCAGCACATACAACAGCGACACGATCGCTGTAGTGGGAAAGTAGGCGTGCGTCATGGTGCGCCCTGACTCGTACAGCACATGACCCAGCGGTAATTCAACGCGGTCCATGTAGGGCAAGAGCCGCTCCAGCTCGCTGGTAGGCAGCGCGCTGAGCAAATGGTTTTTTTTGTAGTCCGTAACCGGTGGACTGGTCATTACTGCGGCCATGGCACCCTTTGTAAATCGCACCAGGTGATCGGTGCATTGGGGGTGAGCCTAAGGGGATGCGCTTGCACCGTATGTACGTTGTCGCACTTGTAACTGCAACTGCCGCTCTGGCTGCGCTAATCTCGCAGTATGACCAGTACGCATTCCACTCCCGTCACCCCTCCCGCTTATGCCCCCCAAATCCGTCTGTACCAAAACTGGCTGCGCGATCAACGCGGCCTGCAGTTTGACGACTACGATGCCCTGTGGCGCTGGTCTACCACCGACCTGAATGCGTTTTGGCAAAGTATTTGGGACTACTTCGATTTGCAATCGCCCACCCCGCACAGCGCGGCGCTCCTTAGCAATAGCATGCCCGGAGCGCAGTGGTTTGTGGGTGCGCAGGTGAACTATGCGCAGCAGGTGTTTCGCCACATCGATGCCGCGGATGCGGCGGGCTTGCCAGCGCTCATCAGCCAAAACGAGCAAAGCTTGGCACAAGGCCAAGCACGTACGCTGAGCTGGCCCGAATTGCGCCAGCAAGTGGCATCCCTTGCGCTGCACTTGCAGGCGCAGGGCTTGCAGCCCGGCGACCGCGTGGCGGCGTATTTACCCAATATTCCCGAGGCCATGGTGGCCTTTCTGGCGGTGGTGAGTTTGGGCGGTGTATGGAGTATTTGCGCCCCCGACATGGGCACCAACGCTGTGCTGGACCGTTTCAAGCAAATTGCGCCCAAGATGCTGATCGCCTGCGATGGAGTGCACTACGCCGGCCGCAACCTGGACCGCCGCGCTGTGGTGGCCGAACTGGTCGCTGCACTGCCCAGCGTGACCCATGTGGTGCTGCATGACAACTTGGGTCTGCTCTCAAGTGCTATTGACCCAAGCGCTATTAATTTTGTTGCTAACTATTCAATATTCACGTGCGCTACCGCCAAAAATGATGCAAAAACAAAGGCGTTTGAGCCCGTGTGGTTGCCGTTTGACCACCCGCTGTGGATTGTCTATTCCAGCGGTACCACTGGCTTGCCCAAGCCCATCGTTCATGGCCATGGCGGCACGGTGGTCGTGGCCTTGGCGCTCAAGTGCCTGCACAACGACGTGGGCTGCAGCTACCACCCCAATTCGCTGGGCGAGCGCTACCACTGGTACAGCAGCACCGGCTGGGTGATGTGGAACGCACAAATGAGCGGCTTGCTCAACGGCACCACCTGCTGCCTGTTCGATGGCAACCCCGGCGGTAGCACGGTGGATGCCGCAGGCAACAAACAAGCCCCCGACTGGACCACGCTGTGGCGCTTTGCCGCTCAGACGGGCGTTACCTTTTTTGGCGCAGGCGCCGCCTTTTTTGGCAACTGTATGAAGGCCGGTATTGACCTTGCAGCGTGTGGTGAGCTGCACCAGGTGCGCGCCCTGGGCACCACTGGTTCGCCTCTAAGCGAAGACGCGCAAAATTGGGGTACGCACCAGTTTGAAAAGATCGGCACGCCAGACATCTGGTGGTGCAACATCTCAGGCGGCACCGACTTTGCCGGAGCGTTTATCGGTGGCAACCGAGAGCTACCCCTGAAGGCGGGCGAAATGCAGTGCCGCCTGATGGGGTGCGCGGTGCAGGCATGGGACGAGCAAGGCCAGCCGGTCATGGACGCGGTGGGCGAGCTGGTCTGCACCCAGCCCATTCCCAGCATGCCGCTGTACTTTTGGGGCGATGACGCCAACACCCGGTACCTGTCGAGCTACTTTGACATGTACCCCGCAGGCCACGGCCGCAAGCCCGGCGGTGGCGACGCAGGGTCAGAACTTGGGCCTGTGTGGCGGCATGGTGACTGGCTCAAAATTTCCAGCACCGGGGGCTGCACCATCTTTGGTCGCAGCGACGCCACTATCAACCGCCACGGCCTGCGCATGGGCACCAGCGAGCTGTACAGCGCGGTCGAGGCTTTGCCCGAGGTGCTGGACTCCATGGTGGTGGACTTGGAATACCTGGGTCGCGAGAGTTACATGCCGTTGTTTGTGGTGCTGCGCGACGGGCTCACGCTGGACGCTGCCTTGCGCGACAAAATCAACCACGCTATTCGTACAGCGCTGTCACCCCGGTTTTTGCCTAACGACATATTTCAAGTGGGCGAGGTGCCGCGCACCCTGAGCGGCAAGAAACAAGAGTTGCCGATCAAAAAGCTGTTGCTCGGCCAGCCGCTGGACAAGGTACTCAATATTGACACCATGGCCAACCCTGGCAGCCTGGGCTGGTTTGTGGCGTTTGCAAGTTCAAGACAAAGCGAAGGTGAGCGTACGTTGCCCCCAATGGGCACTTAATGCGTTGCAAGTGCAACGCAAATACCAAGGCCATGAAAACTGCTACTTTTCCGTCCGTCCGTGTAGATCCGCAACTACGTATTGCAGCCGAGGGGGTTTTGCACGAAGGCGAAACACTGACTAGCCTGCTAGAAACAGCTATGCGAGAGCCGATTCAACGGCGGCTGGCACAGTCTGAATTTGTTGCGCGAGGATTGCGGGCGCGGGACGGCGCGCGCGAGTCAGGTACGTACCATGCCGCCAGTGAGGTGCATGCCGAATTGCAGCAGCGGCTGGATGCCAAGCGCAAGCAGGTGCTAGGTTGACGCTGGATGGGGAGCGTTTCAACGTTCGCTATACGCCTGGTTGAAATTGAAGATGCCAGCACAGTCACGGTTTTGGCAGTTCGTCGATGGCGCGGCGCCAGCACCCAGCGTAGCGCCCGGTGGGTACGAGCCATGCAACAGCTTGCCCGCCCTAGCACAGAAAGCCTAGGCTGAAAACTCGGGGCTGTAGTTTCCCGGTTAATGCTTGGTAAGCCGCCTCAAACGGGCCGAAATTGACTGGCGCGGTGTCGCCTCTGGAGTTGCGGTCTGTGTCTTTGGCTTCAAACCAGATCTCGTCCGTCTGAATGTCGATCAGCCCTTTGGTGTAGCCCTTGAGGCCCAAGGCTTTGATGTAGGCGTCTTTAACGTCCTCTTCGCTCTTGGCGGATTGCAGTTGGGAGTAGAGGGGCACGGGCTTTATCGGCTGGTTGAACAGAAGCTGCTATTTTGGCAGGGCGATTGCCCGCACCGCAGGGATTGTTTTTCCTGCTCAGGTGGGGCTCACGAATACCCTGGCTTTGCGCGGAGTGAGGACTACCACTTCGCCGTCTTTCAGCGCCAGTGCAGAAAACTCTTGGGCGGCCATTTGCGCTTCTATGATGTCCCCGCTACCCGCCGCGCTGCTGTCTTGCGGCAGCAGCTCCAGCCGTGCAATGGGGCCCACCACAATGGCGCGTACCAGCTTGGCGGCAATGCCGTTTTGGCCGGTACCAGCTGCAAAGCGCTGCACATCCAGATCGTGCGGGCGCACGTAGGCAAAGGCCTTGGCGTCTTGTGCAGTGGCGTGCTCGGGTGTGGCCAGGCGCACTCCGTGTGCGGCTTCGCCAATCAGCATTTCACCTTCATGGGCGCGGCCATGGAACAAGTTCACATCGCCCAAGAAGCCATACACAAACGGGCTGGCAGGGTGGTCCCACACGTCTTGCGGCGAGCCGATTTGCTCTACTTTGCCGCTGTTCATCAGCACCACGCGGTCGGCTACTTCCAGCGCCTCTTCCTGGTCGTGCGTTACAAAAATACTGGTCACATGCAGGTCGTCGTGCAAGCGGCGCAACCAGCGACGCAACTCTTTGCGTACCTTGGCATCCAGCGCGCCAAACGGTTCGTCCAGCAGCAGCACTTTGGGCTCCACCGCCAGCGCGCGGGCCAAGGCAATGCGCTGGCGCTGGCCGCCGGATAGCTGTGCGGGGTAGCGGTCAGACAACCAGTCCAGTTGCACCAACCCCAAGAGGTCGTGCACTTTTTGCTTGATAACGGCTTCAGTCGGGCGGGTCGCGCGCGGCTTCATGCGCAGGCCAAAGGCTACGTTGTCAAACACCGTCATGTGGCGAAATAGCGCGTAATGCTGAAATACAAAGCCCACTTGTCGCTCACGCACATGCACGTCAGTGGTGTCTTCGCCGCTGAACAAAATATTGCCTTGGTCGGCGGTTTCCAGCCCGGCAATGATGCGCAGCAGCGTGGTCTTGCCGCAGCCAGAAGGGCCGAGCAGGGCGACCAGTTCGCCTGATTCAATGTCCAGATTCACGTCTTGCAGGGCTTTGAAAGTGCCGAAGTCTTTGCTGACGTTGCGGATGGCGATACTCATAATTCTTGTCTCAAAAAGTGTGGTGCCTAGGCGAGGGTCAAGCGAAAGGCTTTTCAGGCGGAAGTTCTGCAGCCGCTTTCTCTTGGCGCTCAAACTGCCACTCCACAAACGACTTGATCACCAGCGTGACCAGTGCCAGAAGTGCCAGCAGTGATGCGATGGCAAACGCGGCAACCGACTGGTATTCGTTGTACAAAATTTCCACATGCAGTGGCATGGTGTTTGTCTGGCCGCGGATGTGGCCGGATACCACCGACACCGCACCAAACTCACCCATGGCGCGTGCGTTGCACAGAATCACACCGTAAACCAGGCCCCACTTGATGTTGGGTAGCGTCACATGCCAAAAGGTTTGCCAGCCCGTGGCACCCAGCACCTGTGCAGCTTGTTCTTCGTCGGTACCCTGGGCCTGCATCAAGGGAATCAGTTCGCGGGCGATGAATGGAAAGGTTACAAATATTGTGGCCAACACAATGCCGGGCACGGCAAAAATGATTTTTACGTCATTCGCTTGCAGCCACGGCCCAAACCAGCCATGCGCGCCAAACATTAGCACGTAAATCAGACCAGCCACCACGGGCGACACCGAGAACGGCAGGTCTACCAACGTGGTCAAAAACGCCTTGCCTTTGAACTCGTATTTGGCAATGGCCCAAGCCGCTGCCACACCAAACACCAAATTCAGCGGCACCGCAATGACGGCGACCAGCAAAGTAAGGCGAATAGCGCTCCACGCATCAGGCTCTTTGAATGCCTCAAAAAAGGCATCCACACCTTTGCGCATGGCTTCGGTAAAAACTGCCGCCAGTGGCAAGATGAGGAATAAAAAAATGAACACCAGCGCAATGCCGATCAAAGTCCACTTAACCCAAGCGGGCTCGGTAGTTCCTGCTGTGGCGCGGCGGATGGTTTGTGTATTCCCGCTCATGACTGAGCCCCTCCGCGCTTGCGCTGCCAAGACTGAAGCGCGTTGATCACAAACAGCATCACAAACGAGAAGCCCAACATAACCACGGCCACAGCGGTAGCGCCAGCGTAGTCGTATTGCTCCAGCTTGCCGATGATGATGAGCGGGGTAATTTCAGAAATCATGGGCATGTTGCCGGCGATAAAAATGACCGATCCATATTCGCCCAGAGCGCGGGCGAATGCCATGGCAAAACCAGTGAGTAGCGCCGGTGCAATGGTTGGAAAAATCACGTAGCGAAAAGTTTGCAAGCGCGTGGCACCCAAGCAGGTAGCGGCTTCTTCCAGCTCTTTTTCCGCGTCTTCCAATACTGGCTGCACGGTACGCACAACAAACGGCAGGCCGATAAAGATGAGGGCAATCACCACGCCGTTGCGGTTGAATGCCAGCTGAATGCCATACGGCTCCAGCAAGCTGCCAATCCAGCCATTGCTAGCCAACAGGGCGGTGAGCGAAATACCCGCCACGGCAGTGGGCAGTGCAAACGGCAGGTCCACCAGCGCATCAATGATTTTTTTGCCCGGAAACTGGTAGCGCACCAGCACCCACGCCACAAGCAGGCCAAATACCGCGTTCACCAGCGCCGCCAAAAACGACGCGCCAAAGGTGAGCTGGTATGACGCCACCACGCGCGGACTGGTCACGGCGGTGATGAATTGTTCCCAGGTCAGTGTGAAGGTTTTGAACAGCAGGGCCGAGAGGGGAATCAACACAATCACGCTGAGATAAAACAGCGTGAAGCCCAGCGTCAACTTGAAGCCAGGCAGCACGCGCTTGGGCGTGCGCTTAGTCGCACTCATTTACTTGACGGTGTACAGCTTGTCGAACTGGCCGCCGTCATTGAAGTGCATTTTCTGTGCTTCGGCAAACGAGCCAAAAAATTCTTCTGCGCGAAACAGCGTAATGGGCTTAAAGGTGCTGGCGTATTTCTTCAGCAACGCAGGGTTAATAGGTCGAATGGCGTGCTGTGCGGCAATCTCTTGGCCTTCGTCGCTGTACAGAAAGTTCAGGTACGCCTTGGCCTGTTCTGCAGTGCCTTTTTTGGCTACGGTGCGCTCCACCACGGCCACAGGGTTTTCGGCCACGATAGAAATGCTGGGGTGAATCGCGTCCACCTTGTTGGCGCCAAACTCTTTGTCGACCGACACCACTTCCGATTCAAACGTGATCAGCACATCGCCAATATTGCGCTGCAAAAAGATGGTGGTGGCGTCGCGCCCGCCCTTGGCCAGCACCGGTACGTTTTTGTAGAGCTTGCTCACAAACTCAGCGGCTTGGGCGTCGGAGCCACCCTTTTTACGCACTTGGCCCCAGGCGGCCAGGTAGGCCATGCGGCCGTTGCCCCCGGTTTTGGGGTTGACCACAATCACTTGCACGCCGGGCTTGACCAGGTCATCCCAGTCTTTAATGCCTTTGGGGTTCCCGTTGCGCACCAAAAACAGCATGGTGGAGCTGGTGGGCGCGGCGTTGTGGGGGAATTTTTTGGTCCAGTCTTTGGCCACCACACCGGTGCTGGCCAAAAAGTCCACGTCGGTGGTGGTATTCATGGTGACCACGTCGGCATCCAGCCCGTCATTCACGGCACGCGCCTGGGCACTAGAGCCTGCGTGGCTTTGGTCGATCTTGATGTCTTTGCCGGTAGTTTTTTTGTAATTCGCCACAAACGCGGTGTTGATGTCTTTGTAAAACTCGCGCGCCACGTCATACGAGACGTTGAGCAGCGCAGTCTGGGCTGCTACTAAATTACTAGCTGTTAACGCAAGTGCGGCGAGGGCGAGCGTGGTTTTTTGCTTAAATTTCATGGCAAATTGTGGGGTGCGTGAATGGGGGGCACTATGGTGCAAACCGCAATTTTGAAGAACTGATGTTAAAACCGCAACGAATAGATTGTTCTTTGTATATGTCTAAATTAGTATGAGCTAGTCTTTTGCACGTTCGTTGGACCGGGCAAACGTCCATGTAAGACCTACACCTGCAGCGGTACCCGAATTTTGCACAAACAGGGGGCTGGCTCGGTTAGCCGCATTGGCATAGTTTTCGTAGCGCACAAACGCAAATACCCGTATATCGGGCGTAAGAGACTTGGCGGTGCTCAGTGAAAGGCGCGCGGCCAATAGCCCCGGCTGCGCTTCAAATGCAGGTCGCTGCGCCGTGGCATCGGCCATGGGCACACCGTAAAAGTAGTTTTGCAGGCGGCTATCGCCAATCACCAGGCTGGCTCCGGTGGACAAACGCCAGCCGTCGTACAGGTCGCGCACCTCATAGGTGAGTTCGGGCTCCATGGCAAAGCCCTGGTTGCGTATGCCGTTGTTCACCTCGATCACCGTGCGCAGTGGCAAATCAAACCGAATGCGGCTGCCCGCTGACAAGCGTGCTACGGTGCCGCGCACCCGGGGTCCAAATTCAAACAGCGTGCCGAGGTCTTCCATGCCATTGCGCACAGTCACATCGCGCGAGCTGGCGGGCAGTGATGCGGCAAAGCCCAGGTCCACTTCAAAATCGTCAGAGTGGACCAGCCGTGCTCCTACGGTGCCGCGGTCAATACGCAGTACATCGCCTCGGTAGATCAGATAAGGCAGCGCCAGCACGCGCCCCGTGCGGTCACTGGAGGCCGGGTAGGCGGGTGTACCCACCGCGCCGATAAATGCGCCTGCTTCCCACAATGGTTGGGTAGGTGGTGCAGATTGGGCGCGG
>JBEANP010000109.1:0-8838 GCA_041165385.1 Pseudomonadota bacterium
CCGAGAAGCTGGGCGAGCAAATGGCCAAGGGCGCGGAGTTGGACCAGTTGATACGCGCCAAGCTGGGAGGGTTGGGGTATGAGTTCTGAAAAGCAGGATGCCAACAGCGGCATCGTCATCGTTGACCAGCCGTTCAGCGTGGACGAAACCGAACAACCTTTTGGTAAACGCTGGGGCGGCGAGTGCCTTACCCTCACCCCCGCACATCTGGCTGCATTGCAAGCAGGCAAAACACTCGCGCTGGATGTGCAAAACGAATACGTCACATTTGTGCGACTTCAATCCAGTGATGATGGAAAGGGTGATGCATGCCCTTGATCTTGGAAAATGCCCCCAGCGTGGAGTTTCGACAGGTCGCGGGGCTGTTTATCGCCAGCTTTGCGCGGCCTTCCTTTGGCCTAAACGACGAAAAAACCACCCGAAAAACTACAGGAACAACCGAAAACGCCAAGGAAACCCCGCAAAACCCCTCGAAACCCCTTAAAGCCCCACAAAGACACCTCAAAGATGTTTTGCTAACGCAGTTATCCGAACAGCCGGGGTTGAGCATGGCGGCTTTAGCCGAACTTAACCAAACCAGTCTGGACAGTATCCGGCATCACTTGCTAGCTCTGCAGTCCGCTGGCCGAATCCGCCACCTTGGCCCGAGTCGTGGTGGCTACTGGGAAGTGCTTGATCGGCCGGAAACGGGCGGTTCCGCATGACCTACGCTCCAAAACTCCTATCGCTGATTGGAGAAATCACACCCAACACATCCGACTACCGCCAATGGCATTCGTTTTATGCGGAGCTACCGCCAATGAGCCAACAGGCTGTAGGCCGAATTGGGCAACAGGCTGTTGCCCAAATACTCTGTATCTCCTGTGGGCACACTACAAGTACAACTACAGGAAGCACGCCATGACCGACAACCTGCACCAACTCGCCGGGCAAATGGTGGCCCTGTTCCGCCAAGCCGTGCCACTCGCCAATGCAGAAGTGGATGCCATCATCCAAAGCGGCGAGCAGGGCACCCAGCGCATTGAGCATCAGCTAGACCACATGCTCAGCCTTTGCTGCGACCCGGACATGCTGGTGGTGTTCAAGCGGCTGTGCCGGTATTACTACGGCATTGATCCGGTGGCTACGGCGGGGTACGTTCATGCGTATCGGGAGATGTGGGATACGCCGGATGAGGTGGTTTTGGGGGGTGGGGTATGAGTGCTGAGTGGCAGACCGTAGAAATTGGCTCGTTGTGCGCGGGTATTTACGATGGGCCTCACGCGACCCCAAAGAAGACAACCGAAGGACCCATTTTCCTTGGGATTTCATCGCTGAACAGCGGGCAACTGGATCTCACCTCGCTCGAATACTTGTCAGAGGAAGACTTTGCGAAGTGGACAAAACGTGTTGTTCCACAAGCTGGTGACATTGTTTTTTCGTATGAAACGCGGCTGGGGCAAGTTGCCGTAATTCCAGAAGGTTTGCGGTGTTGTCTTGGAAGACGTATGGCACTCATGCGCGTCAATCCAGAAAAGGCAATACCTGACTATCTTCTCTACGCTTTCCTGAGTCCAGATTTTCAAGATGTCATTCGGCAGAGAACCATTCACGGAAGTACCGTAGATCGAATTCCGCTGGTTGAGTTCGGGTCGTTTCCAATATCGGTTCCTCCCTTGGATGTACAACGAAACGTTGTAGCAACTCTTCGTGCCCTCGACGACCGCATCACCCTCCTGCGCGAAACCAATGCCACGCTGGAGGCCATCGCCCAGGCGCTGTTCAAGTCGTGGTTTGTCGATTTCGACCCGGTGCGCGCCAAGCTGGAAGGCCGCGCCCCCGATGGCATGGATGAGGCCACCGCCCGGCTGTTTCCCGACAGCTTCGAGGAATCGGAGCTGGGCTTGGTGCCGAGTGGGTGGCGGGTGCTGCCGATTGGCGACGCAGTTGAAGCTGTTGGCGGTGCGACACCAGACACCAAAACTCCCGCATATTGGGAACCGGCCATTCACTGCTGGACAACGCCAAAAGACCTTTCTGGCATTGCTGCGCCGGTATTACTGGACACCGAACGCAAACTCAGCGATCAGGGCTTGGCAAAGATCGGCTCCGGTGTGCTTCCCATTGGCACTTTGCTGCTATCGTCCCGCGCACCCATTGGCTACCTAGCGCTCGCGCAAGTGCCTCTGGCGATTAACCAAGGCTATATCGCCATGCCACCCGGCGGGTTGCTGCCGCCTTTGTACCTACTGTTTTGGTGTCGCCAGAACATGGACAACATCAAAGGCCGCGCCAATGGTTCGACCTTTATGGAAATCAGCAAGAAAGCGTTTCGCCCCATACCTGCATTGGTGCCGTCGCCAGAACTCATACAGGCGTTTACGGAAGTAGCGGGCGCTTTGTTTGATCGGCTGATCGAGAACGAAAAACAAGCCCAAACCCTAGCCACCCTGCGCGACACCCTGCTCCCGCGCCTGATCTCGGGGCAGTTGCGGCTGCCAGAGGCAGCAGCGTTGTTGGAGGGCATTGCCGCGTGAAAACCCTTTTTATTGACGAGTCAGGGGATCACAACCTGTCGGTGATTGATCCGGCGTATCCACTCTTCGTGCTGGGCGGCGTGATCATGGAAGCCGACTATGCCAAAGAGGTGCTCACACCTGCCATCGCGGATTTCAAGCGCAGGCTGTTTGGGCGCGACGATCTGGTCTTGCACACTGCGGACATCACGCGCAACCGCAATGGTTTTGAGCGGCTCAAGGATTCTGGCTTTCGTGCCGAGTTTTATGACCAGCTCAATACGCTGGTGCGCAGTCTGGAGTTCAGCGTGCTGGCGTGCGCGATTCGAAAAGATGCCCATCTTGCCCGCTACGGCATGGCCGCACTCGATCCGTATTTGATGAGCTTGGATATTCTGGTGGAGCGCTTTTGCATGGATGTGGGCGATATCGAGGAAGGTGGCCTGATCGTGGCTGAGCGGCGCGGCCCGACGCTGGACCATGAGCTGGAGCTGGCGTGGCTGAATCTAAAAATTCAGGGCACACGGTATATGCAGGCCAAGCAGGTCGAGCGGCGCATACAAAGCCTGAATTTGAAGAGCAAAGCCGCAAATGTGCCGGGTCTGCAGTTGGCCGATCTGGTGGTTACACCGATTGGTCGCCAAGTGTTGGGGAAGCCCGTGAAGGATGATTACGCCATCGTGGAAAGCAAGTTCCGGCGCAGTCCGCATGGGCGGATCGAGGGCTATGGGCTAATGGTGTTGCCCAAATGAAAAAGAGCCGAACCCCGCTACGCAGTGGACGACCCATGGATGGAGTTTACTGCAAACCATGTGCGATCAGCTAGGTCACCTTGCAGTCACTATGCTTTTGATAGCTGCTTGCGCACGCTCCACGGGGGCTGCAGGCCGATTTAACGCGCAAATGTCTTGCCAAACTGCTACCTAAGCACACACTCCGTTTGCCCAAGATTGGTTGCAATATGCATAAAAAATAGCGTTTTCTATACATGTTGCGCCTATCATGTAAAGAATTTTTTAATAGCTATACACATTGCGCCCATCCAAACTCGCCATGTCTGCACTCACGCCGCTTGAACAACTCAACCCAGCCCGGTTCGAGACACCTGCCATCCTTAAAAAACTGGCCAGCAGCAGCCGCAAGCTGGCGGAGTTGAAGGGCATTGCGGCATCCATCCCCAACCAAGGGATTCTGATCAACACGTTGGCACTGCAAGAGGCCAAGGACAGCTCCGAGATCGAAAACATCGTCACTACCCACGACGAGCTGTTCAAAGACGATGTGCTGCCCGAGTCGTTTGCCAACCCCGCCGCCAAAGAGGTGCTGCGTTACCGCCAAGCGCTGCGGGTAGGGTTTGAGCAAGTGCGCGGCAGTGGCTTACTCACCTGCAACCACATCATCCAGATTCAGGGTGAGCTGGAGCGCAACAACGCGGGTTTTCGCAAGCTACCGGGCACCGCGCTCAAAGACGGTGCTGGTCAAACCATCTACACCCCGCCCCAAGACCCGGCAGAGATCGTGGCGCTGATGAGCGGACTGGAGCGCTTCATCAACGAGGCTGATCTGTTTGATGCCGACCCTTTAATCAAAATGGCGCTGATCCACCACCAGTTTGAGAGCATCCACCCCTTCTACGACGGCAATGGCCGTACCGGGCGCATTGTGAATGTGCTGTATCTGGTGAAAGAGGGTTTGCTGGACATTCCCGTGCTGTACCTCAGCAACCATATCGTGCGCCACAAGGCAGATTACTACCGCCTGCTGCAGACCGTGCGCGATGAAGACACTTGGGAAAACTGGGTGCTCTACCTGCTGGAAGCGGTGGAGCAGACCGCAGGGCAGACCGTCACCACCGTGCTGGCTATCAAGACCGCTCTTTTTGACTACAAGCAGCGCATTCGCGCAGGCTACAAGTTTTACAGTCAGGACTTGATCAACAACTTGTTTATGCACCCGTACACCAAGATCGAGTTTGTGCAGCGGGACTTGGGTGTGTCGCGCATCACTGCCACCAAATACCTTGACGCTTTGACCGAGGGCGGGTTTGTGCAAAAACAAAAAATAGGCCGTGGCAATTACTACGTGAATCTGGCTTTGAATGCCGTGTTAACTGGCTAAGCTGGCATAGCGAATACAAAGAACAAAAGCCTGGGAGGGCACAGTGACCGAAGACCAACTAGAACAAGAAACACTTGAATGGCTACAGGACGTGGGCTACACCCACCTCTACGGCCCCGACATTGCGCACGATGGAACCAAGCCCGAGCGGGCCAACTACCGCCAGGTGCTGTTGACGTTTCGCCTGCGCGAGGCCATTAGCAAGCTCAACCCCACCGTTCCCACGGCAGCCCGTGAAGACGCCTTAAAGCAGGTGCTGGACCTGGGCATTCCCGCGCTGCTCTCAGCCAACCGGCATTTCCACCACCTGCTCGTTGGGGGTGTGCCGGTGCAATATCAGCTGAACGGCGAAACCCGGGGCGACTTTGTTCGCCTGGTGGACTGGGCCAACCCCGAGCGCAACGAGTGGCTGGCGGTCAATCAATTCAGCATCAAAGGCCCGCACCACACGCGCCGCCCCGACATCATTTTGTTCGTCAACGGCCTGCCGCTGGTGCTGATGGAGCTGAAAAACCCCGCCGATCTGAATGCCGACGTGTGGAAGGCGTTCGACCAGATTCAGACCTACAAAGAGCAGATTCCCGACGTGTTCCAGACCAACGAGGTGCTGGTGATATCGGACGGTACCGAGGCGCTGTTGGGTAGCCTGAGTGCGGATGCCGAGCGCTTTATGGCCTGGCGCACGATAGACGGCATCACACTGGACCCGCTGGGCGAGTTCAACGAGCTGCAAACGCTGGTGCGCGGTGTGTTGGCTCCGCAATACCTGCTGGATTACCTGCGCTACTTCGTGCTGTTTGAAGACGATGGCGGCATCGTCAAAAAGATTGCGGGCTACCACCAGTTTCATGCGGTGCGGCTGGCCATTGGGCAGGTGGTGGCCGCGTCGCGCCCCGGTGGGTCACAAAAAGGTGGCGTGGTGTGGCACACCCAGGGCAGCGGCAAGAGCATCACCATGACCTGCTTTGCCGCGCGGGTGATGCAAGAGCCCGCCATGGAGAACCCGACCATTGTGGTGATTACCGACCGCAATGATCTGGACGGCCAGCTGTTTGGCGTGTTTAGCCTGGCGCAAGACCTGCTGCGGGAGCAGCCGGTGCAGGCCCGCACCCGCCAGGAGCTGCGCGCCCTGCTGGCCAACCGGCCTTCGGGCGGCATTGTGTTTGCCACCATCCAGAAGTTCATGCCCGGTGAAGACGAAGACATGTTCCCGGTGCTGAGTGACCGGCACAACATCGTGGTGATTGCCGATGAAGCCCACCGCACGCAGTACGGGTTTGAGGCCAAGCTCAAGACGCGCAAGGCACTTTCTAAGCCCAATATATTGCAAAATGATGCTATAGCCCGCGTGGAGTATGCGCAAGCAGCTACTAAAGTAATAGCAACCGGCGATGGGGAAGTGACGCCCAACCGGGTGGAATTTGCGCCGCCTGAATGCACAGTAAACGACGCAGCCCAATCCACATCACATTACCAAGTCGGCTACGCACAGCACCTGCGCGACGCACTGCCCCACGCCACCTTTGTCGCCTTTACCGGTACGCCAGTGAGCAGCACCGACCGCGACACGCGCGCCGTGTTTGGCGACTACATCCATGTGTATGACATGCAGCAGGCCAAGGAAGACGGGGCCACGGTGGCCATCTACTTTGAAACCCGCCTGGCCAAGCTCAAGCTCAAAGACGAACATCTGCCACTTATTGACGACGAGGTGGACGAGCTGGCCGAAGACGAAGAAGAAAGCGACCAGTCTCGCCTGAAAAGTCGCTGGGCTGCGCTGGAGAAAGTGGTGGGGGCCGAGCCGCGCGTCGCCAGCGTCGCCTTTGATCTGGTGGCGCATTTCGAGGAACGTGGCAAGGCCCAAACCGGCAAGGCCATGATCGTCGCCATGAGCCGCGACATTTGCGTGCACCTGTACAACGAGATCATCAAACTGCGCCCGGACTGGCACAGTGCAGACCCCGAGCAGGGGGCCATCAAGATCGTGATGACCGGCTCGGCCAGCGACAAAGCGCTGTTGCGGCCGCACATTTACAGCAGCCAGACCAAGAAGCGGCTGGAAAAGCGCTTCAAAGACCCGACCGACCCACTGCAGCTGGTGATCGTGCGCGACATGTGGCTCACCGGCTTTGACGCACCCTGCGTGCACACCCTGTACGTGGACAAGCCCATGAAGGGCCACAACCTGATGCAGGCCATTGCTCGCGTCAACCGCGTATTCAAGGACAAGCAAGGCGGCTTGGTGGTGGACTACATCGGCATTGGCAATGAGCTCAAAGCCGCCATGAAGGAGTACACCAACGCCGCAGGCCGGGGCAGGCCGACGGTGGACGCGGCAGAGGCCTACAGCGTGCTGATGGAAAAAGTGGATGTGTTGCGCGCCATGCTGCACGACTTTGACTACACCGGGTTTCTGACCGGCGGCCATAAAATCCTGGCAGGGGCTGCCAACCATGTGCTGGGCCTAACCACCCATAAATCCGGCCCCGCCAAAGCCGGGCGCGACGGTAAAAAGCGCTTTGCTGACGTGGCACTGGCTATGAGCAAGGCTTTCACCCTGTGCTGCACGTTGGACGAGGCCAAGGCCGTGCGCGAAGAAGTGGCCTTTCTGCAAGGCGTGAAAGTCATCCTGACCAAGAAAGACATCAGCGCCCAGAAGAAGACTGACGAGGTGCGCGAACTGGCCATTCGGCAAATCATCAACTCCGCCGTAGTGTCCGATAGCGTGGTGGATATTTTTGACGCCGTGGGGCTGGATAAGCCCAACATCGGCTTGCTCAGTGATGAGTTTTTGGAGCAAGTGAAGAACTTGCCCGAGAAAAACCTGGCCGTAGAACTGCTGGAGCGGCTGCTGGAGGGCGAAATCAAAAGCCGCTTTGCCAGTAACGTGGTGCAGGACAAGAAATTCTCGGAGTTGCTGGCCAACGTGATCCAGCGCTACCAAAACCGCAGCATTGAGACCGCGCAGGTCATGGAAGAGCTGGTAGCGATGGCCAAGAAGTTTCGTGAAGAGGCCTTACGCGGAGAGACGCTGGGCCTGACGGAAGACGAAGTGAAGTTTTACGATGCGCTGGCGAACAATGAGTCCGCCGTTCGGGAGTTGACCGACGAGACGCTGAAAAAGATTGCGCACGAGCTGACGGAAAACCTGCGGCAAAACCTGAGCGTGGACTGGTCAGAGCGGGAGAGCGTGCGGGCCAAGCTGCGATTGATGGTCAAGCGCATTCTGCGCAAGTACAAGTACCCGCCTGATTTGCAAGATGCTGCGGTGGAACTGGTGCTGCACCAAGCGCAGGCTTTGGGCGAGGCCTGGGCGATCTAGGAAGCCAGACTCCATGTAAAAAGCCGTTGACCTTGTGGATCAACGGCTTTTACATATTTGGTGGTCGTAGGTGGATTTGAACCACCGACATCAGCATTATGAATGCTGCGCTCTAACCAACTGAGCTATACGACCGAAGACCAAGATTATAGCGAACTCTTGGGCGCTGTAAAACGGGTTGTTTATTGGTTGGTGAAATGGGCGGGGCGTTTGTTCATAAAAGCGTCCATGCCTTCTTTTTGGTCTGCGGTGGCAAACAAAGCGTGGAACATGCGGCGCTCAAACATGATGCCGTCGGCCAGCGTGCCTTCAAACGAGCGGTTGACCGATTCTTTGGCGGCAATAGTGGCAATCTGCGAGAAGCTGCTGATCAGCAGCGCCGCGCCCAGGGCCTCGTCCATCAGCTTGTCCAGTGGCACCACGCGGCTGACCAGCCCGGCGCGTTCAGCTTCGGTGGCGTCCATCATGCGGGCGGTCAAGGCCATGTCCATGGCTTTGGATTTGCCGATGGCGCGTGGCAGGCGCTGGGTGCCACCGGCACCGGGAATCACGCCCAGCTTGATTTCGGGTTGGCCGAATTTGGCGTTGTCGGCGGCAATGATGAAGTCGCACATCATGGCCAGCTCGCAGCCGCCACCCAGCGCAAAGCCGCTGACCGCGGCAATCACCGGCTTGCGGATGCTGCGAATGGTTTCCCAGTTGCGGGTGATGTAGTCGCCCTTGTAGACATCCGCAAAGGTGTAGCTGGCCATGGCCCCAATGTCCGCGCCTGCGGCAAAAGCTTTTTCGCTGCCGGTAATGACCATGCAGCCAATGGTGGTGTCTGCATCAAATCCTTTGAGCGCGTGGCCCAGTTCGTCCATCAGCTGGTTGTTCAGCGCATTGAGCTGCTTGGGCCGGTTC
>JBEANP010000110.1:0-8707 GCA_041165385.1 Pseudomonadota bacterium
CGACTTCCTGGAGATTCAGGCCTTCCGCAAGACGCCCGTGGGCCAGTTGCCCTACGGCCTGCAAAAACGCGTCGATCTCGGTCGTGCGCTGGCTATGGAGCCGCAAGTGCTGTTGCTGGACGAACCCATGGCCGGTATGAATGTGGAAGAAAAGCAGGACATGTGTCGCTTCGTTCTGGATGTGAACGACGAGTTCGGTACCACCGTGGTGCTGATCGAGCATGACATGGGTGTGGTGATGGACATCAGCGACCGCGTGGTGGTGCTGGACTACGGCAAAAAAATTGGCGATGGCACGCCTGACGAAGTGCGCAACAACCCTGACGTTATTAGCGCTTACCTGGGGACTTCTCACTAATGGCATTTTTCTTGGAAACCTTATTTGGCGGACTGATGGCAGGCATGCTGTATTCGCTGGTGGCACTGGGCTTTGTGTTGATTTACAAGGCATCCGGTGTGTTTAATTTTGCGCAGGGCGCCATGGTGCTGTTTGCTGCGCTGGCTATGGCACGGTTTGCCGAGTGGGTGCCGCTGTACTTTGGTATTGCCAATCCGGTGGCGGCCAATGTGCTGGCCTTTATTGGCGCAGGTGTGGTGATGTTCGTCGTGGCCTGGGTGATTGAGCGCTTGGTGCTGCGTCACCTGGTGAACCAGGAAGGTGCAACGCTGTTAATGGCCACCCTGGGGATTGCGTACTTCATGGAAGGCTTGGGCCAGTCCTTGTTTGGTAGTAGTGCCTACAAGATAGATATTGGCATGCCCAAAGAGCCCGTGATGATTTTGGAGAGTCTGTTTGAAGGTGGGTTGTTGATCAACCAGGAAGATTTTTATGCAGCCTTGATGGCAGCAGCGCTGGTTACATTGCTGAGCCTGTTCTTTCAGAAAACGGCTACGGGCCGCGCCCTGCGTGCGGTCGCCGATGACCATCAGGCAGCGCAGAGTATTGGCATTCCGTTGAACCGCATCTGGGTAATTGTGTGGTGTGTAGCGGGTGTGGTGGCCTTGGTGGCTGGCATGATTTGGGGTAGCAAGTTGGGCGTGCAGTTTTCACTCACTACGGTGGCTTTGCGTGCCTTGCCGGTGGTGATTCTGGGCGGCTTGACATCGGTGCCGGGCGCTATTGCGGGTGGCTTGATCATCGGTGTCGGTGAAAAGCTTTCCGAGGTGTACCTGGGGCCTTATGTGGGTGGTGGCATCGAAATTTGGTTTGCGTATGTGTTGGCCCTTGGCTTTTTGCTGATTCGTCCGCAAGGGCTGTTTGGCGAGAAGATCATTGACCGCGTTTGAGAGATAAAAAATGTTTTACAGAGAAAACGGCCAATTCAAGACGTCCTACCGTGCGGATCAGCAGATCCTGCCGATCGCACAGGACCGCATAGCCATGCTGATAATGCTGGTGGTTGCGTTTGTCGTGGTGCCCAGCTTGGTCAGCGACTACATGTTTCGGGCCATCCTGATCCCATTCCTAATCCTGTCGCTGGCAGCCATTGGGGTCAATATTCTGGTGGGATATTGCGGGCAAATTTCGTTAGGGTCTGGTGCTTTTATGGCGGTGGGGGCCTATGCAGCGTATAACTTTCAGGTTCGCCTGGACGGCATGCCGCTTTTGGGCTCGCTGCTGTTGGGCGGGCTGTGCTCCACGCTATTCGGCATTTTGTTTGGATTGCCAAGTTTGCGGGTGAAGGGCCTCTACCTGGCAGTTGCAACGCTTGCTGCACAGTTCTTTTCGGACTGGATGTTTCTTCGTATCTCCTGGTTTACCAATAACTCCACGTCGGGTTCGGTGGCAGTCTCCAACCTGCAGGTTCTGGGCTTCCCCATTGAATCGCCGATCTCCAAGTACCTGTTTTGCCTCGCGATTTTGGTTGTGGTTGCGTTATTGGCCAAGAATCTGGTGCGAGGCGCTGTAGGGCGTGAATGGATGGCCATTCGCGACATGGACGTTGCCGCTGCCGTGATTGGGATCCGCCCGATGTATGCCAAGCTCAGTGCGTTTGCGGTGAGTTCCTTCATCGTGGGTGTTGCGGGGGCCTTGTGGGGCTTCGTTTACTTGGGTTCCTGGGAGACTGCCGCTTTTAATGTGGATCTGTCATTTAGGCTGTTGTTCATGGTCATCATTGGTGGCATGGGCTCCATCATGGGTAGCTTTTTCGGTGCCGCATTTATTGTGGTGTTGCCCATCATTTTGAATATGTGGTTGCCTGCGCTGGCGGGAATCTTTGGCATTGAAATTTCTACCGCAGGCATTGCCCATGCGGAGTTAATGGTGTTTGGTGGCCTGATCGTATGGTTCCTGATCGTGGAACCTCATGGTCTGGCCAAACTTTGGGCTATAGCCAAACAGAAATTGCGCCTCTGGCCATTTCCACACTGATGGTTTTTTGCTTCCTTATCGCGTTCCCCCCTACTTCAATTTTTATTAACAGGAGAGACAAATGAAGTTTCACAAACTCGCAATCGTTGCCGCTATCGTAGGCTCGTCTACGCTGGTCGCGGGCTCAGCATTCGCACAGGCCAAAGAACAGTTTTTCCCGGTGCTGTCGGGCCGTACCGGTCCCGTAGCGCCGAATGCAACTCCATGGGCCAACGGGCATAACGACTACATGAAGCTGGTCAATGCGCGGGGCGGTATCAACGGCGTCAAGACCCTGGTCGAAGAATGCGAAACGGCCTATGCGACCGATCGCGGTGTGGAGTGCTATGAGCGCCTCAAAGGCAAAAACGGCGGTGCTACGGTGTTCCAGCCCCTGTCAACAGGCATCACATTTGCGCTGACAGAAAAAATCCCTGCTGACAAAATCCCAATGATCACATCGGGCTACGGGCGCAGTGACTCGGCTGACGGTGGCGTGTTTAAGTGGAATTTCCCCTTGATCGGTCATTACTGGGTGGCTGGTGACACGGTCTTGCAACATATCGCAAAAAAAGAAGGCGGTTGGGATAAGTTGAAGGGCAAAAAGATTGCTGTGGTGTACCACGATAGCGCCTTTGGTAAAGAGTTGTTGCCTATCGTTCAAGAGCGTGCTGCAACCCACGGATTTACCCTTCAGCTATTGCCCGTGCCTGCACCCGGAGTAGAGCAAAAAGCAATCTGGTTGCAAGTCCGCCAGCAGAAGCCTGACTTCGTGGTCATGCAGACTTGGGGTGTGATGACGCCTACCGCCATCAAGGAAGCCGTGGCAACCGGCTACCCTCGTGAAAAGATGTTTGGTACCTGGTGGTCTGGTGCAGAACCTGACTTGAAAGACGTGGGTGAAAACGCAAAGGGCTACAGCGCGGTGATGATGCAGCACGGCGCTGAAAAAGAATCCCCAGTGGTGAAAGAGATTTTGGAAAAAGTGCATGCCAAAGGCCAAGGCACTGGCCCCAAAGAAGAAGTGGGTGATGTGCTTTACATGCGTGGTGTTGTCGGTGCGATGCTTGCAACCGAGGGTGTGCGGGCCGCCCAGGAGCGTTTTGGCAAAGGAAAAGTCGTGACTGGTGAGCAGGCACGATGGGGCTACGAAAATCTGAACCTGACACAGCCTAAGCTGGATGCATTGGGTTTCAAAAATGTGATGCGCCCGGTGTCTACCAGCTGTGCGGATCACATGGGATCTTCCTGGACTCGCGTTCATACCTGGGATGGCAAAAAGTTCACTTGGGCCTCTGACTGGCTTCAGGCGGACGAGCAGATTATTCGTCCGCTCGTGAAGGCCTCTGCCGACAAATATGCTGCCGAGAAGAAGTTGGCACGCCGCACACCTGCGGATTGCCAGTCTTAAGCGGTGGGTGCTGCCCAAGACTGTGGCTTGCAAGTTAGCACCCTACCTACCCTCCCGCTTGGCGGGAGGGACAGCAGCTCTCACGAGCTGCCAATCGATAGTGCAGGCTTGCTGTGCTTCCGATTGGTAAAGGCAGGAACCTATGGAACCCAAAAATATTGTTCTCAACGTCAATGGCATTGAAGTCATTTACAACCACGTGATTCTGGTGCTCAAGGGCGTGTCCCTGCAAGTGCCCGAGGGCGGCATTGTGGCCATTCTGGGCGGCAACGGGGCGGGCAAAACCACCACCTTGCGCGCCATCTCCAACCTGTTGGCGGGCGAGCGTGGCGAGGTGACTAAGGGGTCTATTGAGTTACGTGGTGAGCGTATCGAGAACCTCTCGCCTGCCGATTTGGTGCAGCGCGGTGTGGTGCAGGTGATGGAGGGGAGGCATTGCTTTGCCCACCTGACCATTGAAGAAAACCTGATGACCGGTGGCTACACGCGCAAGAGTAAGGCCGAGGTGGCGGCCAATCTGGAGAAGGTCTACAACTACTTCCCCCGCTTGAAGACGCGCCGCACCAGCCAGGCCGCCTACACCTCAGGCGGTGAGCAGCAGATGTGTGCCATCGGCCGTGCGCTGATGGCCAACCCCAGCATGGTGCTGCTCGATGAGCCCTCCATGGGATTGGCGCCGCAGATCGTGGAAGAGGTGTTTGAGATTGTGAAAGACCTTAACACCAAGGAAAAAGTCACTTTCCTGTTGGCAGAGCAAAACACCAATATGGCCCTGAAGTACGCCGACTACGGCTACATCATGGAATCGGGCCGGGTGGTGATGGACGGCGCGGCAGAAGACCTGCGCACCAACGAAGACGTGAAAGAGTTCTACCTTGGCGTGGGCGGCGGCGAGCGCAAGAGCTTCAAAGACGTGAAGAGCTACAAGCGACGCAAGCGTTGGCTTGCTTGATTTGCTATTGTTTTTATAGCTGCTTGCGCATACTCCACGGGGGCTGGAGCCTCAAAATATACTTAAACTCCTCTGTAGCCTTATGACCAGACACTACGACGCCCTGGAAATCCAATTGTCTGCCGCCCGTGAGGCTGCGCTGTTAGCAGCGCTGCCGGGGCAGGTGGCGCACGCCAAAGCATCCTCCGCTGCATTTGCTGCGCTACTCAAAGAGGTCAATCCGGCTGAGGTCAATAGCCGGGCTGCCTTGTCCAAGTTGCCCGTGGTGCGCAAAACTGAATTGCAAGAGCTGCAGCAAGCGGCGCGCAGTGGTGTTGCGGGTGCAGTAGCAGTAGGCAATGTATTTGGCGGATTCAGTGCGATTGCTTATGGTGCGGCCATGCCGCGCGTGTTTGCGAGCCCCGGGCCGATATACGAGCCCGAGGGTACAGGCAAAGACTATTGGCGCATGGCACGCGCCATTTACGCCGCGGGTTTTCGCCCAGGCGAGTTGATTCACAACTGCTTTAGCTACCACTTTGTACCCGCTGGGTCCATGATGGAAACTGGTGCCCATGCTATGGGCTGTACTGTGTTTCCCGGCGGAACAGGCCAGACAGAGCAGCAAGTGCAGGCCATGCGCGAGTTGCAGCCTGCGGGTTATATAGGTACCCCCAGTTTCCTCAAAATCATCGTAGAAAAAGCCCTGGAGATGGGCGTTGCGCTACCCAGCGTAACCAAGGCTATGTTTGGTGGTGAGGCGTATCCTCCCAGCTTGCGTGACTGGTTTGCCCAACGCGGGATCAACGGCTATCAGTGTTACGCCACTGCGGATTTGGGATTGATTGCCTATGAAACGGAGGCCCGGGAGGGATTGGTGATAGACGAAGGCGTAATCGTTGAAATTGTTCGCCCTGGTACGGGTGATCCGGTGGCCGAGGGCGAGGTCGGCGAAGTGGTTGTGACCACCCTGAACCCTGACTACCCTCTGATCCGTTTTGGTACGGGCGACCTGTCAGCTGTGCTTACCGGCCCTTGCCCCACAGGGCGCACCAACACGCGCATCAAGGGTTGGATGGGCCGAGCCGACCAAACCACCAAAATTCGCGGCATGTTTGTGCATGCCAAGCAGGTTGACGATATTGTGAAGCGCTTTCCAGAGGTAACACGCGCACGCTTGGTGGTCACTGGCGAGATGGCCAACGACGTGATGACGCTCAGGGTAGAGGCCGTCGCAGCGCCAGATGGCTTGGCTACCCGCATCGGCGACACCATCCGCGATGTGACCAAGCTGCGCGGCACGGTCGAGCTGTTGCCGCTGGGCAGCTTGCCCAACGACGGCAAGGTGATTGAGGACGCACGGAGCTACCAGTGAGGTCTTTGGACATTGAAACTGCCTTGCTGATCCGCGCTAAGCCGTGCTTAAGCTAGGTGTTTTCCGGTATTCAATAATAGGAAAGAAAGCTAGACTTCCTCCCACTATTAACCGGAGACCTGCCCCATGAAAAAACTGCTCGTAGTTGCCGCTGCCTGTTCCGCTTTGTTTGCCCAAGCACAAAGCTACCCATCTAAGCCAATTTCTATCGTGGTTCCCTTTGCTGCAGGTGGCCCAACTGACCGCGTGGCACGCGACTTGGCTGAGGCTATGCGCAAGTCCTTGGACGGCGTAAGCATCATCATTGATAACGTTGCCGGTGCCGGTGGTTCCATCGGTGCTGCTAAGGTTGCCAGGGCAGCGCCAGATGGCTACACCTTGTTTGTGCACCATATCGGTATGGCTACCATGCCCAGCTTGTTGCGCAATATGCAATTCAAAGTGGAAAGCGACTTTGAATATCTGGGAATGATCAACGACGTGCCCATGACCTTGATTGGTCGCCCCACATTGCCAGCACAAAACTTTAAAGAGCTAACCGGATGGCTCAACCAAAATAAAGGAAAAATCAACCTCGGTAATGCAGGCATTGGCTCGGCCTCACATCTGTGCGGTTTAATGTTTCAAAATGCCATGCAAATTGACATGACAACCGTGCCGTACAAAGGTACTGCGCCTGCCATGACCGATTTGATGGGTGGCCAGATCGACCTGATGTGCGATCAAACCACCAATACAACACAACAGATCGAAGGCAAGAAAGTGCTCGCCTATGCTGTGACCTCAGGTAAACCCTTGACCACGCCTGCACTCAAAAGCCTGCCCACTTTGGATGGCCAGGGTTTAAAAGGTTTTGAAGTCACTATATGGCATGGTTTGTATGCGCCAAAAGGAACCCCTGTTGAGGTGCAAACCAAAATTCACAACGCATTAAAGGTTGCTTTGAAAGACCCTGATTTCATTAAAAAACAAGAGGCTTTGGGCGCAGTCGTCGTCACGGACAAGCGCGTGGATCAAGCTGAGCACAAGAAATTTGTCGCCGCCGAAATCGCCAAGTGGACTCCAGTGATCAAAGCCGCAGGCGTATACGCCGACTAATGTGTTAAACGTCTGGGGTGCTACACGCCCCAGACAATCTCGTCGTCGGACTTGTAGCTTCGTTTGATCATCTCCACAAACGGCAGTGCACGTAACTTGAGGGGAATCCCCTTTGGGCTAGCCACGTTCTGCCCGGCTTCTGCTGCCTGTGTTGCCAATTGTGTTGCCAATTGGGCGCGCCGTGTTTCGTCAAGCGCCACGGCTGCTTCCAGCGCTTTAATGGCGGCCGGCATTTGCTCTGGCAGCAAGATACCCTTTCCTTCTGTAGCGCTGTCAAGCTTTCCGATGATGGCCAAAATCTGGCGCCCATTGGGTTCGAGCATGATGAGATTGCCTGCGGCCCGGGATTTGAATTTGTACATACAACCTCGAGAGATTTAAGCGGTGGCAAATGTTCATATTCTGCGCGAACATACATTAGGGTTTGCCGCAGCACGCAAAATAGCCTACGCTTGGGCAGAGCAAGTTAAAGTCAAGTTTGATATGGCGTGCAGCTACGAAGAGGGTCTAAACAGCGACATGCTTACATTCACCCGCTCTGGAGTGAATGGCACGTTACAAGTGACTCACGACTATTTTGAGTTAGACGCAAAACTGGGGTTTTTACTGGGTACTTTCAAAGACCGCATTGAAGCCGAAATCGTCAAAAATCTTGATGGACTGTTAAGCGATCAAAGCAGTCGATTAATCTAAAGATTCAATAAGGTCAATGTACTGCTGCATCGCGTCGGCATTGGCCGTACCCTTAAAGCCGTTCCATGCGTCCCACTTGGCGCGGCCCACCATGTCGGCAAAGCCAGGTTTCTTTTCTGTGTTGTCGCCAGCAGTGGCTTGCTTGTACAAGGCATAAATCTTGAGCAAGGTGCTGTTGTTTGGTCGCTCAGTCAGAGATTTTGAATTAGCAACTGCGGCTTCGAATTGTTCGGACAGATGGGCCATGAAATTCTCCAGAATGGTTGGGTACTTGGGCCGTATCTTACGTTGGGTGGATGATAAATCGCTGTTTGGGTAATCCCCCCAATTCCCACTGACCTGAGAAGTAGAACGGTTATGCAGCCATGGCCAGGTGCTGCTATGGGGTGAACCCGCCCAGGGTGTTGATTTCGTTTGAAAACTGAGCCACTGGATCAGTTTGTCGCCGGAATCAACACACTGCGTTGAACCCGCAAAACACGGCACATGCTGTGCAATCAAAATTGGTTATTATGCTCTGCCATGAATGTGTACTTCGCCCTGACAGTTTGGCAAAGTACGTGGCGGCCTTTTTTAAGATGTCACGCTCCTCGTTGGCCCTTTTAAGTTCTGTCTTGAGTCGTGAGACCTCTGCTTTGAGAGATGCGTTTTCTCCACTGCCAACACCTTGCTGCTCTTGAGCAAGGCGTACCCACAGATACAAACTTTTGTCAGACATGCCCAGTCGTTTGGTCACATCCACTGACCTGCCCCCAATCCCCGTACCAAGCTAAATTCCAGAAGTCCGAGGTTTGCAAGATTAACTGATCCCTGGATCGGTCTTGCTGGTTTGCATTGAATCGCCAG
>JBEANP010000111.1:0-8577 GCA_041165385.1 Pseudomonadota bacterium
TGCGCTGTACATGGATGCTTGTGTCTCAGAACGGCGACGGTTTCGTGTTCTCAGTGCAGGCGTGACCTTGAACTTGCTTGCTTTAGCGTACTTCAAATACGCTAACTTTGGCGTAGAAAGTCTCAATACGTTGCTACAGGGTCTGGGTCTTTCGCCGGTTACGTTCACACATGTACTGTTGCCTATTGGCTTATCGTTCTATATATTTCATGCCATCAGTTATTTGGTGGATGTATACCGCAAAGAAGCACCTCCTGCACGTAATCTGGTGGATTTTGCGGCATTTATTGCGCTGTTTCCCCACCTAGTGGCCGGACCGGTTTTGCGATATCACTTACTAGCGGCCCAGTTTCGTAGCCGCATCCATTCCTTTGAGCGGTTTGGTCGTGGGTGCATCTTGTTCATGGTCGGGTTTTGCAAAAAAGTGTTGATTGCAGACACGGTTGCGCCACTAGCAGATGCAGCATTCGGGGCGTCGTTACCCTCATTTGCAGATGCGTGGCTGGGTGCTCTAGCGTACACAGTGCAACTCTTTTTTGACTTCAGTGGCTATACCGATATGGCAATAGGCTTAGCCCTGATGATTGGTTTTGTATTTCCTGAGAATTTCAATGACCCCTACGTGTCAACTTCGATAACCGAATTTTGGAAGCGGTGGCACATATCACTGTCTAGCTGGCTGCGAGAATACCTTTACGTTCCTCTCGGCGGAAATCGCAAGGGTGTGGCGCGGACCTACATCAATCTTTTTCTCACCATGCTCCTTGGGGGGCTATGGCATGGTGCTAATTGGACGTTTGTCGCTTGGGGCGCTTGGCATGGCGGTATTCTGGCAATCGAGCGATATGGTGCAGAACGATGGGGGCCGTTGCGATGGCCTGAGTGGTTGCGCATAGCCAAGACTATGGTACTCGTCATTGTCGGCTGGGTGCTATTTCGTGCTGTCGATATGACTGCTGCGGTGCGTATGTTCAAGGGCATGTTAGGTTTGCAGGGGTTGGGATTCACACCCGCTGTGCAGTGGCAAGTTGTGCCGGATCGTCTTGGTGTATTGATTTTGAGTATCGCCCTGATCTATGCAATGCCTTGGTTGCGCCGCCACAGTGGTGCGGGTGCTCGGTACTTGCTGATTCCACTATTTTTGTGGGCAGTGGCAACTTTGTCATCCCAATCTTTTACCCCCTTCCTCTACTTTCAATTCTGAAATGTCTAACTTGAAGCCCGAGACACCCACTACCACACTACGTAGACGATTTAGCCACCGCAATCTGGTCGCGGCTGCATTTGTATTGGTTATGGTTGCAGGTTTTTCCCAAATGGTGCAAGCGTTGGCAGGCCTAGACTGGCGCGAAATACCGCGTAAAAAAGATGATTTTAGACAGGGAAAAACAACCACTACACTGGAGCGACAACTTGACCAGAAAATGCCTCAACGCAACCATTTGATAGGATTAGCCAATGGTGTGCGTTATGCCCTTACTGGCGGATCCGTTGACCAAGTGCGCGGCGGACGTAACGGCTGGCTATTTTTGACTGAGGAAATTCGCTACGATTCCGACGGTCCAGTTCACATGCGCGCGCGCATGGATCTGCTAGCCAGTACCAAGCTTGCACTGAAGGGTCAAGGCGTCGAGTTGCTGATAGCTATAGTGCCAGACAAGGCTCGCATTTATGCAGACCAGCTCACTGGTGCAGGCTACCCGATTTCCAGCCAGACTCGGTATTCGGACGCAATTGAACAACTGGCGCAGAGAGGTATTGCTGCGGTTGACTTAATGCAGCCAATGCTGAAGGCTCGGCGTACACAGGATGTTTATTACCGAACCGACACGCACTGGAACCAAGTGGGCGCTGCGCTGGCGGCTAGTTCGGTCGCCGAAGCGATCCGAAGATTGACTCCGGATTTGACTAGTGCGCAATTTTTAACGCAGCAAGATGTGCAAGTGACACAGCGATTTGGAGATCTCATTCGTCTTATGGGGATAGATGCCATGCCCACTTTCATGCGGCCCGTAGCAGATCAAGAGGCGACTGCCAGGACTACGCTCGTCAAAAGTACAGCAGACAGTGGACTGCTAGGAGATGCGTACTTGCCAGTGGTGTTGGTGGGTACGTCCTATTCCTTGCGAGGAAATTTCCACGGCTATTTGCAACAGAACTTGCGAGCTTCAGTGCTAAATACCGCTATGGACGGCGGTGGATTTTTGCAAGCAATGGGTGAATATCTCAAGAACGATGCTTTTCTACAGTCTAAGCCCAAGGTTTTGGTATGGGAAATTCCGGAGCGATTTCTATACATGCCTCTTACTGAAGAACTGGGTTGGTTGAAGAAAGTTGGTTTGTCCCGGTAGATGTTTAGGGGAAGTGAATCAGATAAGATGAACTTCCCACAGCTAGCTCATTAAAAATAATGGCGGTCCGATATGGGTCAAGAGCTTTGGTGGTAATTTTGGCAGCCCGTCCATCAATAGTTAAAACCGTTGGCATTCGAAATTTTGTCGGGTTGGTGACTATAGCCGTAATTCCAGGATAGTTGCCAGGCCCGGTTACCTCCACGTGGAGTCGAAAGTCAGCGCCTTCTGACACGGATCTCATAGTAACGTGTTCACGTTGGCGCCACCATTGGGCAATCTGATCACCCCGGGCTACCCAGAGCCTGTCTTTGTACGACGCTACCTTGTTCATGTAACTACCCATCGTTACATACATGAGACCGTTTTCCACATAGTTTTGGGTATGCACAGACAGCAAACCTAATGCCCCACTCAGCACAGTGAAGTCCAAATCATTTGCCAGTATCGACTCAACGCCGGCAGGTAGATATTGCAAGCGCTTGAAATTGACGTCGTCGAACTGAGTGCGGGGCAAAACTACCAACGCTTGGTCTGGCCCGAGCCCAGATTCTGCACTAGAAAAAAATGGCAAGCGATCTGTGCTGGCGCTCGGATCGGCAGCGTGGTGCCGTATGCCAGCCTTGCGCAGCAAAGTTTCTGTGGTGACATCATAGGACTCGGTTGGTGCACGAAAACCAGTAGCAACTGCAATGTTCGCTCCAAGGATAGACTGCAATTGTGACCTCATATTCGCCAAACGGGTCTCCTGCTCTAGAAGTACTTGGCCCTTGAATCCAATATGGGTATCAGCGTGGTAAGCGATTTCATGTCCACGCCTCAGTAAATCTTTAACTACCTCAGGATATTTAATTGCTTCGGATGTAAGGCAATAAAAAGTACCCCTGACACCAATTTTCTCTAAATGGTCGGCAAAGTTAGGTGCAGAGAAAAATTTGTCCTCTGTATCCATTTCTATAAGTTGTGCTGCCACCATTCCGTCAGGCCAATCAGCCTTATAAACACGTGGCTCATGGCGCAGCCATGCTACGGTACTATCCAGCATTACATTCATATCAGCAGGTTTGTGAAATCCCCAGACCGACTCAGGAAATGCAAAGTACACATAACGACTAGGGCCAGACTCATGAAAAGCGATGGTTCCATTCGGGGTCGTGTCGTCTCTTGTGCGCGCCCAGTTCATAGCGACGGCGGCCAAATTGTCTGATTGAACGCGCAGCAGTGTGTTTTCAGCAGTCTTTCCTAATGACATACGACGCCCCGCACCGAGAGGCCAAGTCAGTGGCCCTCCCCCAAAGGGCATTAGAAACCAATCTTCATTGGCGCTGAAGTTGCCGTGGACCTTGACCTTAAAGGTTGACTGCAAGTATTCGTAGCCCAAAAGCTTTCCGTCCACATCTCTGCTGCCAACAGCCCCCGTTCCCAACACGCTACCGCCCGTTGTTGCAAAGTCTGTCACAGCTTTGCGTTCTTGTGCGTCTAGAACCTGTGCCGATGCCAAAATCAGGAGTCCTGGCTCCAGACCAGCCAACAATTGGTCTCGCCCAATTTCTTTTGACGACTTGCCGTATTTTTTTAAGTATTTCCGCCACCGCCCCAGTAGTGCGTCATACGAAAATTCATTGGCCTTCAGGTACTGTGCCGTACCAGGACTCAAATAGAGATATATTGGCTGATCAGAAGCAGACTTTGCCCATGCCTGACTGGACAGCAAATATGCGAGAACGAGGATTAGTGTTACACGTAGATGTATAAAACGCACCCTCATCCCTAGATTTACAAATAATTTACTTCAGCAGATTCGCAATGCGTGAGTACCACTCGTTGTTATCAATAACGTAACGTACATCACGGAACTTGGCATTTGGTGGCGACCGCAGCTCGCGCTCCGGAATTTCCCAAATGATGAGCTTAGGTTTGTTAGTTTTGAACGCTTCATCTTTTAAATAAGCCTCCATGCCAACCCAAGGGCCTTGGTCAACCGGTATGGAGATATCTAGCAATTCACGCTGCAGCACGTACCGTATGGCATCGGGATAGCCCGTATTTTTGTTTGTGTAGCTGCTACCGATTACAGTAATTCCAACATTGTCTCCAGATCCCTGTAAGCCAGCTTGGGACGCTGTGGTACGCGCAACTTTAAAAGGCAAGACTTGCTCTGGGGCGAACGACTGCTGTTCTTTGGGTAATAAACGCACCAAATCGCGTGCACGTGTAATACTCTTTTGCTTTGCGTACGTGAGTGCGTATTCTACTGCCGGGGTATCCTGGAGCGCAGCTTTCAGTGCGGGTACAGCATCTACCGTAGCCTTTATTGTTTCTGCCGCTAGCATGGCTCCGCTCGGCGACCAGTGGGTGTCCAAACGTAGAAACAGCGGAGTGTCGCTACTGCGATGTGGACTCGTGAGAAAAGCCTGATTCAAGCTGACGACGTTTACACCACCAGAGCGCAACTCTTTGACAGCGTTGTCATACTTTCCTGCCGTATAAGCATCCACCGGTTTATCGTCAGGCAACCGGTCAGAGTGAACGCGAATTTTCGAAGGCACGATAACTAACGCCAGAGCAATGCCTTTGCGTTCAAATAATTTATTGGCCTTTTGAAACAGCTGAATAGTTGCCTGTGTGTCAGCTAAATCCGTCTGTTGCGCGAATTCATAGGGCGTAAATAGCCAGTCATTTTTCCCAATAAGCACTGGTACTGCGTCTGCAGCGTGCGCGCCCGTTACCCCTATTGCGCATGCAGCCAAGGCAGAGCACATCAAGTATTTGAAAGGTTTCTTCATTGCAAAATCTCCTTTGAAAACAATTATTTCCCAGTGAAACGTTCGGTTCTATTCAGCACCGTTTGTGCGGACAGTTTACCCTTTGCGTCTGTCGTCAAAAGTATGCTGTAAGTGCCGCCTTGCGCCATTTCTAGTGGGAACTTAGCTAGGGAAGCGGTACCTCCTACAGGGCTGGCAACCAGATTAACGGTAATGGGATTGACCTGCAACGAGGCCGACTGGGCGTATGCCAGATTGTTAAACACTTTGGCGCTGCCATCAGCAGTATTTACGTCCAGCGCACCGACTTTGGACGCCAAATGGTATGCAGTGAGCATAACTTTCAATTTATTGGTGTTGCCCTTGTCTTCTATATGAACGGGGATAGTGTCAGAACGTAGGCTTGGGAAGGCCAGAGTGATGGATTTCCCTCGGGTAATTTCCAAAGGAAAAGTCGCTACTGGAATAGAAGTACCCGCCGATTGAAAAGAAAGAGTGTGCTTACCCTCTACGAGCACCATATATTCACTTAATACTTGGCCCGACAGCTTTTGTATGCGCGGTTTTCCGTCGATCCAGATGTCTTGTGCGGTAGCGGGCGTGGCAATGACGACACGAAGGTAGCCGGAATCGATAGGTGGCTCAGGGTCGTACAAACGGCCACTACTTTGTGCATGCGACGTAAAACTAACCATGCAAAGTTGCAGACTAGCAAGAAAGTACAGAAGCGATCGTTTTGAAGGTGTGGGAGTCAGATTGTGCATGGTCATTTATTTCGGTGAGGGCATAGTATCCGAGGTACTTGAGGCGGCATTTTCAAAGTGAACATACCATTCGTATTCACCTGGAACCAGCTCATCCAAGATCACTGCCGTGCGCCAAGCATCAATCACGCCGGTCGCAGGCAGTGGGTTGTCGACCGTCGGGGACTTCAGCTGCAGATGAGCACCGGCGTAAGGTAGGTTGATCCAGACAGCTACCGGATCTTTGGGTGACAGAGCACCGAGCACAGTAACTTTCAATTGCAAGCCTTTATCGGTAGGTTCAAGTCGCGCCGAAATGCGCGCACGATCGCGCCACCACTGCGCGACATTGCGAGAGGTCGTCATCCACAACCTGTCTTTTTTTGTTTGTAGATAATCGAAAATTGTCTGCTGCTGCTCTGGGGTCAAAATACTTTGCGCCGGGATGCGTGAGATAACTAAGCCTCCCATACGAGCGACTAAGTCCACTTCGTCTAGGTATTTCTTCAAGCCCTCATCAGGATCACCCTCTTCTATGGACTCTTCCGGACCTCTTTGGGTGCGCGGCAAAATCACTGTCGACTTGCGAACATCGGCTTCAGTCTTCGCAAAGATGGGAAGGCGCCCATCCGAAGCGTCCATAAACGCGATGTAGTTATCAAAGCTTCGTTCCTGCAACAGTTGCAGAGTCACTTTATCGTAAGAGTCCATAGGCGCGCTAAAGCTTGCTCTTGCATTAACCTTAATGCCAGCATCCTCCACCATCTTTCGCATGGTTTCCAACCTCTTACCTTGCGTGGCTAGCGATTGATCTTTAAAACCATCGAACTTGTCTCCCAAGTAAGCAATCTCATGGCCTCTGGACTGAATTTTGCGCACAACAGACGCTGACTTGGCGCTGCTTTCGCCCAAAATGTAATAGGTACCGAGAGCTCCCACAGTCTCCAATTTCTTTGCAAAATCCAAATCTACATCTGCGAGCTCTTCGGCAGCCTCTACGGCCATCACAAAACCAGCTTGCCGTGGAAAGGGCCAAGCAGCCACGTAAGCCTGTGGTTGCCGAAACAGCCAGTTCAATGAGTTGTAAGCAATTGCCTCGATGGACTTGGGGTCTGCCGATAACCAAAGCTGTTCCGGGTAACCCAGAACCACCGCTCGCGATGTCATTCCACTATTAACTTTACGCTCCTCGAACGTAATCAGTCCGGTGGTCTTCTCGGGTGAAAAAGTGCGAGACCAATCCATAATTTCCGCCGCATGGTGTTGTGCGGACAACCGCAGGGGCAATAAATCTTTGATTCGATCCAACCAGACGCGTGTACCTGCAGGCAAGTGGTTGGTGATTGGGTTATCGCCGTAGACGATCATAAAGTTGTCATCTTCGGCATCTTCGGTATTTCCGGCAACGCGAACCCCAAGTGTTTTCTGCATGAAGTCAAAACCCACCCAATCTCCTGCGTCATTGCGCACACCATTAAGCCAAGTAGCTAGCACCGACCCACCTTGTGCACGGAAATTGGCTACAGCGAGTTTTTCTGCATCTGATAGTACGACAACTGATGGCAGCAGCAAAACCCCAGAACTCATACGCGCCAGACTTTCTGCGGTGGAAATACGATTAAAAGGAATTTTGTACTTGCGTAAAAAAGTTTCCCATACCCGTGTGCTGATACTTGCATCAACACCAGTTTTCAACAATTGAGCTTGCGTAGATGCGGAGGAAAAAAGCCATACGACCGGACCGTTTGGTTTCGAAGTGTCTGCGCCTGCAGTTGGATTTAACTTAGTTTCGGTCCTTACCTGGGCTGTCGCAAGCTTGACGCCCTTACTGGCGAGCGCAATCCGGTGCTCTTCCAGTGCTTGTTTCTGATAAACGCCTGAAGGGACTACAGTAGAAGTCTTACTTCCTTGGGGGGGGGCAGCGGTTGGCTGTACCGAGCAAGCTACTAGAAAAACACAAAGCCCAAATACAGCGGCCACCATTGGGCCAATGCGCTGCCTCAATCGCACAATTGGTCGATGCTGGATACGTGTAATTCGCTTGAGAGTCGGCATTGCACTAATTATCAGCGAAGTGTCGGCTTTTTAATGCGGTGCTTATAGGGAAACGTCCGCATACAATCGCAGTTACACGCGCTTTCCTGTTTATGAATGATATTTACCGTAATCCTGCCATCACGCCTCCTGTGCGCATAGGTATTGCTGGTCTACCGAACTTGACCAACAACATGGTCCCGGGCGGGCTTTATGTCTTGGTTGCGGAAACTCCAGCTGCGCGTTTTCCTTTACTGGCCAGCACTTTTAGTACTGCGCTCAAAGATGGACGCCGGTGCGGGGTGATTTTGTCCGGAAACCCAGAGCATTTTGTACAGCGTATGGAATCGTTGGGTGGCGTTTCGGCCACGCGGGCTTTGTTGAACAAGCAGCTTCAGCTTTTCGTCACGCAAGAAGAGTTTCCGAAAAAAATGTTTCGGTTTGGCGCCGACAGTTTCGTGCGGGAATTGGAAAATTTTGATATCACTGAGGGCTGTTACTTGGTCTTCGATCAAGCTGACGACCTGATTTCTTTGCATGATATTTCTTTAGCTCAAGAGCAGTTCGATACGCTTGGCAAGTGGCTGATGCAACGGCAGGTCACTGCACTATTGGTGTTTTTACGGGTAACGGAAACAGACGCCGCCACACTGAATGCATTGATGGATGGTATGACCGGTATTG
>JBEANP010000112.1:0-8569 GCA_041165385.1 Pseudomonadota bacterium
ACATCGACCCAGAAGTAGCGCGCAGACGGAGCAATGGACTTCAGTTGCTGCAGGAGCTGAACCTGGCTCTCTTCAAACGAAGGCTCCATCTGGTTCATACCCAGAATAATGATGATGACGCCCGCCTTGGCAATGAGCGCCTTGTCAGCTTCGACCATTTGCAACCCGGACTTTTTGGTTTGACTACCGGGTGTGGTGATGGAACGTGCACCATCATGACTGATTTTTGATGGCCCGCCCAGGGCGTCTTGCAGCTTGGCTTCCAAACCATCGAGTTGCAGTCCGTAGCCTACTGAATCGCTAAGAATGTAGGAACTTACTGGTAAATTAGCCCCAGTTATCGACGCCGCCATCCCCAAGGCTGCAAATGTGCTCAGCCATGCTCCAAGGAGTATCCGCGCGATGAATAGGTGTGTTGCTGGCATGTAGGAACCGTTTTGTCGATTGTAGGGACAAGGGACGGCGACCCCGAGCGGTAGGGTCTCAGGCGAAACGGTTGCCTGCGGGTGCCTTGGAGCCCCTACTTGGGCAAAGCTTCAGCGATCACTTCCAGGGCCAAGGCAATGTCTATGCTGGTGTTGGCCTCGTAGTTTGCGTCGGCTTTCACCTCGAATTTGCCAGAGCCGCCTATGCTGTGGGCAGCGCCCCCGGCCTCACTGGCAGCACCAGCGAGTCCACCTTTCAAAAAGCCACCAAACACGGACATTGCCGTCATGGCCGTGGTTCCGGCTTTCTCTGCGGTAGTCATGGCCACTGCGGTGGCTTTTTCGGCTGCGCGGTGTGGCAACAGCAGGGACTTCTTTTGTGTGAAATCGGTCCGCTTCGTGCCGGGAGAAAAAATCTGGACCAGAGTCGATTTCGCGCCCAGCATATTTTGTGGCTTGTCATCAATCTCTGAATATCCATACATGCCGCTGTCATCAAAACGGGCAAAGTTGATTTTCAGCCGAACCTGAATCACAGCCGCTCCCAGTTCATCCGCCAGTGTCATGGCGGCGGGCTTGAAATCTAACCCACCAATAGCGGGAGAGGTGCCTTTGGCGGTGGCCGTGAATGTGACGTTGTCATTGTCCAGTTTGTTTTGGTTGCCACCGCCGGCCATTTTTGACAGGCCACTGCGCTCCCACTTCACAGGCGGTTGATTGGCTTCGGCCATGGCCGCCTTAAAGCTGGCCGCCTCCAGCACGCTTTGGGGTAGCACGTCATAACCGCGCTTTTTCAGAATGACGGCAAAGGCTGCATAGGCGATATCGGTGAGGCTTTGCAACTGCTCTAGCGGCACATCTTGCAGTGTGTAGACCTTCTCGACCGAGGTGCTTCCAATACCTGCTGCTGTGGCGTAACCAACTTGCTCGGTAGCAAAGCTGATCTGAAACCCGGAGATCACGATTTTGCGCTCCGCAAAGTCAGCTGGTTTGATGTCGCGTGCCAATGCGCCCGAGTCAGAAAAAGCCTTAATAAAGGTGGCGGCTCGGTCTGCGGACTCGGTCAATTCCAAGCGCACGGGTTTGTCGGCACCGGTGAGCTTGTCGAATAGGCCGGCTTCGGCGGGCAGGGGAGACAAGCCAACACCCAGGAGCGCGGTCAGCATCACGCTGTGAGATAGCACTGTGGTTGAATTTTTCATAGTCATTTGGCCATATAGGCTACAAGATTGTTGCGTTCGCAGCTAATTTATCGATAGCAAGTAGAGGTTCCGAAATGCCTTGCTTTCAACGCAACCTGTGTCTTACTACACAGGTTCATTCAGCTATGAAAGTTGCGGCGCCCCACTCTTAACTAAAACGGAGTGAAACTAAACGAACCATTGACAACAACACTGCGTGTAAGCGGCGTATTCGTCATCGTCACACTCCCGGCTGTTTGATCAAAAACGATCCCCTTTGTTGAACAAAGTGCTGTGCCAGATGGCGTTGGTGCTGCAATCAAGGTGCAGAACAAGGTATGAGAGACAAACGAAGTGGCTGGGCTGCCATTGATCGTGATGGCATTACCCACTCGTAGATCAATGCTCAAGTATGTTTCACCGCTAACTACCGCATACCCAATATCGAAGTAGTCAAACCCGTCGTCGGTCGTGGATGCTTTCTTGTAGGTAAAGGTACGATCCGACCCGACTAAACTTACTCTAGGCACAGCGTTTGGAAAACTTGTGAGTCCATTGGCAGCGGGAGCAACAGTCATGCCCGTGGCCGGACTGGCTACTGACGCGGCCGTCACCGTAAAGGTACCCACTGTCACCGAATTGGAACCATCAAAATTGGAAATTGTGATGGTGTGGGCGCCAGCTGCCAAACCGGTTGGCACTGTAAATGTCACATTGGAATCAGTGACATTCGTATAGGGTCCGCCTGCGTTGGTCGTACCAAATTTGACCAGTGGTGCCGGAGTGAATCTTCCCAAATTTGTGCCCGTAATGGAAACTGTCGTGCCAATCGCGCCGGTCGTTGGCGTGAAGTTGGTAATCGTTGGAGTTGTTGTCCCTCCTGATCCGCAAGTCGTTGTGCATGACCCACCTCGAACCACATCAAAACTTGCTCCATTGGATATCACGCCAGTGAATCCGGCATCAGTAAATAGATCTATATGGTCGGATGCTCCCATCTCTAAATACAAAGGTGCACCTGCCGTCGGCGTATCTTCAAGGCACATTGACGTGACCGCTTTGGTCGCTCCGTTGTAGGTTAACCCCCCAGATGAACTGAATACGAAGGATGCACTGCCAGTGGATACGAACGGATCACCGATGTTTTGGCCAAAATTGCCGACATTTCCAGTGTAGGTCTTGACGTAGGTTGCCAGCTCGGATGCTGACGGCGCATGCACTGCGACGCTGTAATGCGAGGATGCGCAGGTGGTGATACCTCCAGACGAAGTACTTGCGGTCGTGGGCTTGCCCGTAAACGCGCCACCATTCCAAGTGCCACTGAATACACCCGTACCAACGTTGAGTGCGCCAGTCCAAGTGTTGCTCCCCGCACTACCGGTAAAACCGTAAGTTGACTTTTTGCTTATGTCCGTACTCAGGTCGGTGCTCATCTGGCCCGTAATCGTGCCATCGCCATTCACTGTGTCCGTGTATGTGCCGGACGCGCTTCCATCGGATGCACTTATAACAATACTCCAGGTCCCAGAACCTGAACCGCTGTAGGTTCCCGAGTAACTCTTGGCAAACAGCTTGTAGATGCTGTCTCGCATATGGTTTTCCGCTGCACTTTGTGTGGCAATCGTCGCGCCGGGTTTCACCGTTCTGATCATGGAATCCAGTGCGGTCGCTCCAATGGTTTTGAAATCTACCGTCTGACCCATGGCATTGGAGCCGGCATTGGCGTCAATCACCAAATTTCCAGCGCCATTGGTTGTGCTGATCGACAGCAGAAAACGCACAATGTTGCTTACTGCCACGTCCGTCGGTTTTGCGCCAGCGCCCACCAAATCCAGTGGTGTGACCACCGTTTGCGCTGAGGCAACCGAACCTATGAGAATGTCCCCGACGTAAAAGCCCACTGACTCACCTTCTTTGCAGGTGTAGTAACCGTTGCTGTCGGTGGTGCCGCTAAGGGCTGCTGATGTGCCACACTTGTAGCCCAGCCCAGCCACCGGGGCATCCACAAATTGGCCGGTGACAGAAGTGCCACTCCCCCCGCCGGCTGCGCCCCCACCCCCGCCACATCCTGCCAAGCCCAATGTAATTGCGGTTGTCAGTGCTATGCCAACCGACCTCAATTTTTGGAGAGAAATTCGACCGAGTGTGTGCATAGGGCCCCCAATAAAAAATGTTGACGGATGTTAGGCAGCCAACGTTTCTTTTTGAACCCCTCCGATGGGGGGTATTTCCGGGGTGACCTGGAGTTTTAGTACCGCACCAGCGCCCGGTAGGTCAGCACGGTCTGGCCCTCGGCGGGCACGGACACGTTCCAAATGGCGGTGTTTGATGCGCCTTTGGTGTGGGGCTGGCTGGAAGACGTAACTTGCCAGTCCCCGGGCATGGGTTCCTGCACGGTGACTACGGTGGCTTCTTTCTTGGCATTCTTAAGTACGATTTCGTAAGCGCTCTCAAAGGTTGAATTGAAGCGACCACTCTTTCCTAAGCTCTTGAAGTCTGTTTGTTTTTTGTCCGCAGTTACGTCAAACGCGTCACCAAGTTTCAGGCGCACTTTTTCGCCTTTGGGGGTGTGGTCGATGCGGTCTTCACCGATGAACTGTGCGTTGCCGACAGCGTCTTTTTTGTACACGCGGATCACGCCCTTGGGTAGCGGCATCCCTAAGCGTGCACTTTCCTTGTTGTCAAACTCCACAAACACGGCCACCTTCATCTTTTGGCCCAGCTCGCCCACGCTGCTTTGGTAGTAGTAATCGCTGCCGCGCAGCAGCAGCTCTTTGCGCGCAGGCACGCCGTTGGCCGATAGCAGGGACACTTGCTTGGTCTGGTTCTCAGCAATGGTGGTGGGGCGGTTCAGGGTGTAGAGGTGGTATTCAAACAGCGACTCTTGTGCGACATCGTTGGCGGCCTTGGCCATGGAGGGTGCGGCCATCATGACCACGCGCCCGCGCTGTGCCACTTCCGGCGCGACCTGGTTCACGTCGCCTGCCACGAGTTGCAAGCGCGCGTTGCGGTAGCTGGCGCCGCTGGTGTTGGTTAACGTGACCCAGCCGGACATGTCCAGCCGGTCGTCTTCGGCGTTGAGTTCGACTACATAGTCGGCCTTCCAGGCCAGCCCTGTGGTCAGGTAGCTCAGTTCTACGTCTTGCACGGCGGCGGCAGTGTTCTCCAGTGACATCACTAGCGTGGGTCGGTCGCGCAGGGTGGCGGGCACATTGCCAAACACCAGCCGCCCGGGCATGCCGGTCTCGATGCGCTGGCCAATTTGCAACACCACGCCGTTGTTGGCGGACAGTACCGTGGCCGTCTCGGTGGTGTCAGCGCCGGTGGCTGGGTTGGTGCGGACCACATTGACGGTTTGGCCCACGTATTTCTCCAGCAGCTTTTGTGGTGTTAGCAGGTCAAAGTCAAAATTTTGCTCTTGCACTCTCAGGGCACCTGGCGCGCTGATGCTGCGCAGTAGCGCCGTTTCGGGCCGTATGCGTGCGCTTACGTCACGAAAGGCCAGAGCGCTGGAGCCAGTTTTTAGCTGAATACGGCGCTGGTCTTTCACCAAAGCCAGGTTGTTGTTGTAAATGGTGACCACCACTTCGCGTTGGTCAGCTAGGGTGCTGCGTTCCTCTGGGGTTTGGGCATAGGCACCTTGCACCAAGAGTGCAATGGCTGCGAAAGTGGCGGGTACAAAGTGGGTGCGCATGGGGTGGACTCTCTGTGGCGGGGAACAAAGGGTACGCTATTTGCGCATCAGCGTGCTTTTGCCGAACAGCGATTCAATCAAATCCACCGCAACCTCGGCGGTGCGGTTGCGCTCATCCAAGGCGGGGTTGAGCTCCATCACATCCATGGAGGCCAGGCGGCCGGTGTCGGCAATCATCTCCATGCACAGCTGCGCCTCGCGGTAGGTGGGGCCACCACGTACCGTAGTACCTACGCCGGGGGCAATGGTTGGATCTAAAAAATCCACGTCAAAGCTTACATGCAAGTGGGTGTTGGCATCCATCAACGCCAGCGCCAGTTCCATGGCGACGCGCATGCCCATCTCGTCGATATAGCGCATGTCGAACACTTCCAGGTCTTGCGCGTGCACGAAGCGCTTTTCGCCTTCGTCCACACTGCGAATGCCAATTTGGCGCACCCACTTTGCTTGAATAGCAGGCACATGGCCGCCAATCTCAATCAACTCCTTGGGGCCAAAGCCGCAAAGGCAGGCCACCGGCATACCGTGGATGTTGCCGCTGGGTGTGAGCGCGTTGGTGTTGAAGTCGGCGTGCGCGTCCAGCCACAGCACGCGCAGCTTTTTACCCACCTCGCGGCAGTGGCGCGCTACCGCGCTGATGGAGCCAATGCCCAGGCAGTGGTCGCCACCCAGCACAATCGGCATGCGGCCTAGCTGCAGCTCGGCATGCACCGCGTCGTGCAAAGTTTGGTTCCAAGCAGTTACCTCGGCCAAGTGCCGGTAGCCATCCACAGGTGGCAGCCATGGGTTGCTGGGGCCAGTCAGGTTGCCCCGGTCTTGCACTTCCAGGCCGTGGCTTGCCAGCACGCTGGCAATATTGGCTACGCGCAATGCCTCTGGCCCCATGCTTGCGCCGCGGGTGCCTGCGCCAATGTCGGTGGGTGCGCCTATGAGGCTAATAAGGTGGTTCATGGGATGGGCCTTTGGTGTGTCCAGAGTATCCCAAACGTAAAACGCCCCCACAACCCTTGCGGGCTGTGGGGGCGCTGCAATCACTTAAAGGGTGATTACTTCTTGCGAGCCGTGGCTTTCACAGCGTTCAAAGCGCTGTCGGTAGCAGAAGTGACTTGTTTCTCAGCCATTTCAACAGCCTTCTTTGCAGACGACTTGGCAGAGTCGATGGCGTTTTGACCAGCTGAGACTGCAGATGTAAATGCAGCCACAACGGTTTCGCTGCCAGCAGGTGCGTTCTTGACGAGTTGCTCAACAGCAGCAGCCACAGACTTTTGACCTTCAGCCATTTTGACTTCAGCGGCTTCGCTCAAAGCGGCAGTGGTTTCTGTAGCAATGGCGTACACAGAGCGGCCGTAAGCCACAGACTTTGCAGCCAAAGGTTGTAACAAAGCAGCTTGGGCAGCCATTACGTCAGCAGGGCTTTTAGCAGTGAAAGAAGCCATTAGGTCAGCGCTGCCTTCGAGCAAAGCGGCTTTGGCAGCAGCCATGTTCAACTCAACCAGCTTCTCAAAGCCAGCCAGCGTCGTAGCGGCCAAAGTTTGGGCTTCAGCAACAGCGGATTTGTTAGCAGCCAAGATTTGTTCAACATTGATAGTAGACATAATTTTCTCCAGTAGGGTTAAAAAATCTGCGCTACAAGCACTAAAGGGCAGTTAATGTTGCAGTGCAGCATGATTTGTATTTTAGGTATGCCAGCGAAGAATGCAAGCACTTTTTGTTGCAGTGCAGCAAATTAGTTGTATTTGTTTAGAAACAACGCTTGCAAGGCTTTTGCACCTACCTGAACATCAGCGGCATCAGCAACGAAGACACCACCACCTGCAGTCCCAAGGCCAGGCCCGCATAGGCACCGGCATCGGCGTTCACCGCCATGGCGCGTGCCGCACCAATGCCGTGAGCGGCGGTGCCCAGCGCAAAGCCGCGCGCAGTCCAGCCCGCAGTGGTGAAAGGCAGGTGCATGGCGTTGAACAGGTACCTGCCGCTCAAAGCTCCCACCAGGCCCGTGAGCACCGCAAACACGGCGGCCAGTGCCGGTATGCCGCCTATCTTTTCGGCAATACCCATGGCAACGGGCGCGGTAACCGACTTGGGGGCCAGCGACAGCACCACATCAACCGGCAAATCCAGCGCCCATGCCAGTGCCAGCGCGGACCCGCTGGCCGCAGCGCCGCCTACCAGCGAGGCAATCAGCAGCGGGCCCCAACCTTTGCGCAAAGCTGTACGGCGTTGCCACAGCGGCCAACCCAGTGCCACCACCGCAGGCCCCAGCAAGAAGTGAATGAACTGCGCCCCCGCAAAGTAAGTGGGGTAGGGCACGCCAGTGATCAGCAGCACGCCAGCGATGATGACCACGCTCCACAGCACCGGGTTGGCCCAGGGCGCTTGTTGTGCTCGCTGGTACACGGCGTGGGCCAGTACGTAAGTCACCAGCGTGGCGGTCAGACCAAACAGCGGCGTGGCGGAAAGGTAAACCCAGAGTTCGACAAACTTAGGCATGGTCTTCCGTGTCTTTCGGGCTGAGTTTGAACAGCACCCACGCCGTCACCGCTAAGCCGATCCAGGTGGACAGCACAATCACCAGCAGCATCCGACCGCCGTACTGGCCTACCAAGCCCAGGTGCGTCATCACCCCCACACCCACGGGTACAAACAGCAAGGAGAGGTGGCTGAGCAAAAAGTCAGCACAGGCAGCCACGGGCTCGCGTACTACTGCCGATTGCAGTGCCGCGACTAGCAGCACCATGCCCACCACCGGGCCAGGAAAAGGCAGGCTCAGCCCACGCGCCAGAAGTTCCCCCAGCGACTGCAGCGCCAGCAGCCAAGCCAATCCACGCAGACCGGTCATGCCCCTAAAACCGCGGCAAATCCGGGTGCTTAATCTGCCCGGCACGTACCAGCATCTTGCCGTACTCGGCACAGCGGTTCAGGGTAGGAATCACTTTGCCGGGGTTGAGTAAGCCCTTGGTGTCAAACGCGTGCTTGATGCCGAACATCTGTGCGTTTTCTTCCGCGCTGAACTGCACGCACATGCTGTTGAGCTTCTCAATGCCCACGCCGTGTTCGCCCGTGACGGTGCCGCCCATGGCCACGCTGGTCTCCAAAATATCGGCACCAAACAACTCGCAGCGGTGCAACTGGTCAGCGTCATTGGCATCAAATAGAATCAGCGGATGCAGATTGCCATCGCCCGCGTGAAAGACATTCGCACAGCGCAGTCCGGCCTCGCGCGACATCTCGCCGATCCGGCGTAACGCTTCGCCGAGCCGGCGACGCGG
>JBEANP010000113.1:0-8562 GCA_041165385.1 Pseudomonadota bacterium
CGTCTATGTCGGTGGAAAGTGCTTCTTTTTCGCCTTCTGCCAAGTTGCCGGGTGTGCACGACGCGCTGCTGTGGCTGGGCGTGGAGTGGCCTGCTTCGCCGCTTAACCTCAGCGTGGTGATTGCACTGGCCGCTGCTGTAGGGGTGTATCTATTTCTCTGGCGAACCCGCGCGGGCTACCACTTGCGCGCCGTGGGTTCCAGCGCCAGTGCAGCCGAATATGCGGGCATTCGTTCTAAGCGCCAAATAGTGGTGGCCATGGCCGTATCTGGTGGCTTGGCGGGTTTGGTGGGCATGAACGAAATTGCGGGCGTCAACGGGCGCTTGTTGCTGGAGTTCGTAAGCGGTGCAGGCTTTACCGGGATAGCGGTGGCGCTGATGGGGCGCAATCATCCGTTGGGCATTGTGTTTGCCAGCCTGTTATTCGGAGCCCTGTTTCAAGGTGGCGCGGAGGTCGCATTTGAGGTACAGGGCTTTAGCCGCGAAATGGTGGTCATGGTGCAAGGTTTTATCGTGCTGTTTTCGGGCGCCATGACTTATGTAATTGCACCCCGCTTGGCCTGGGTGCTGGCCAAACTTTCAATACCAGGAGCACGCCATGGATGAAGCCCTGTTTGCCGCCATGCTGGCGTCCACCTTGCGCGTATCCACTCCGCTGATTTTGTGTGCTTTAGCAGGTCTCTTTTCAGAACGATCTGGCGTGGTCGATATCGGCCTGGAAGGAAAAATGTTGGCTGCTGCCTTTGCCGCAGGGGCTGCCGGGGCGGTGTACCAGTCCACCACCATCGCTTTGTTGGCGGCCGTGTGTGTGGCAATGTGCCTTTCGTGGGTTCATGGCTATGCCTGTGTGAGCCACCGGGGCGACCAAGTGGTTTCCGGCGTGGCTATCAACATCATTGCTGCGGGGCTAACGGTGGTGCTGGGTATTGCGTGGTTTGAGCAAGGTGGGCAAACCCCACCGCTGGACACTGCGGTTCGCATCAATCCGTTGTTTCCAGCACTCTCACAAAGTCTGCAGGCTGTTCCTTGGGCGGGACTGGTGCTGGGTGAGGGGCTGTTGAGCCACAGTGGCATGGTCTATCTCGCGTTGGCGCTGGTGCCTTCGGTTTGGTGGCTGCTGTTTAGAACGCGTTTTGGCTTGCGCTTGCGTGCGGTCGGTGAGAACCCACAAATGGTGGACGCTGCGGGCGTGTCTGTGTCGCGCATGCGCTACACCGCACTCACGCTCAATGGCGTGCTGTGTGGTCTGGCCGGTAGCTATTTGGTGTTAGCCCAAAGTGCCAATTTTTCAGCGAATATGACTGCTGGACGCGGCTTTATGGCCTTGGCAGCGCTGATTTTCGGGCGTTGGCATCCAGTGAGCGCACTGTGGGCTTGTTTGTTGTTCGGTTTTTTGGATGCCGCTGCCATTCGCCTGCAAGGGGTGCAAGTGCCAGGCGTCGGCGAGGTGCCTGTTCAGATGATTCAGGCCTTGCCCTATGTGCTGACTGTTGTGCTTTTGGCCGGTTTCATCGGTAAGGCCGTAGCACCGCAGGCGCTGGGCAAACCCTACCTAAAAGAACGCTAGTGCCAATTTATCGGTTAAACGCTGATAGAGTTCGGGGCCTTGGAGTAATCATGAAGCAATTATTTTTATCGTTAGTCGCTGTTGGTTCAGTGGCTGCTTTTGCCCAAAGCAATCCCATAAAAATTGGTGAAATCAACAGTTATTCAAACATCCCGCAATTCACTACGCCCTACAAACAGGGCTGGCAGCTTGCCGTGGAAGAGGTAAATGCCGCTGGTGGCTTGCTGGGTCGCAAAGTTGAAGTCATCGCCCGAGACGACGCTGGCAAGCCAGAAGAAGCACTCAAGCACGCCATTGAGCTCACCTCCAGTGAAAAGGTGGATGTGTTGGCAGGTGGTTTCTTGTCCAACGTGGGCTTGGCATTGGCGGACCACGCAGTCAAGAATAAGCGCCTTTTTGTCGCCAGTGAGCCACTCACCGATGCCATGGTGTGGGACAAAGGCAACCGCTACACCTTCCGCCTGCGCCCCAGCACGTATATGCAAGCCGCTATGTTGGTTGAAGAGGCCGCCAAGCTGCCCGCTAAACGTTGGGCCACCATTGCCCCTAACTACGAATACGGTCAAAGCGCAGTCGCAAGCTTTAAAGAGTTGCTCAAGGCACGCAGGCCTGACGTAGAGTTTGTGGGCGAGCAGTGGCCGGTGCTCGGAAAACTGGATGCGGGAACCACCTTACAAGCGGTGATGCAGTCTAAACCCGATGCTATCTTTAACGTCACCTTTGGCGCTGATTTGGCCAAGCTGGTGCGCGAAGGCAATCAGCGCAATATCTTCCCCAAGACACCGGTGGTTTCATTGCTGTCAGGTGAGCCTGAGTACCTTGACATGCTCAAAGACGAAACCCCCAGAGGTTGGATCGTGACAGGCTACCCATGGGACCAAATTGACAACCGAGATCATGCGTCTTTTGCTGCCAATTACTACAAAAAATACAACGAAAACCCCAAAGTCGGCTCGGTCGTGGGCTATGCCACTATGCAGGCGATTTTTGCGGCGATCAATAAAGCCAAAAGCACCGACAACGAAAAGCTTGTAATTGCGATGCGTGGCTTGAAGTTCGGCACTCCGTTTGGGCCTGCGGAGTTTCGTGCCATTGACCAGCAGTCGACCATGGGCGCATTTGTAGGCAAGTTAGATCAGCGCGGTGGCAAAGGCACCATGGTGCAGTGGCGCTATGCTGACGGAAAAAGCTACCAGCCATCCGATGCCTACGTTCGTAGCCGACGTCCTGCGGAAGCTATGCGCTAGTAATGGCGACATATACCTGGGTCAAAGTAGTTGGGTTCAGTGACGTAGAGCGTCACTCGATCAACACGCTTTTTCGGTTGTCTGAAACCCATAGCCCACGCTATGCGCTTTGGTCATCGGATGTGCCGTCTGCGCCGCACGTGGCACTGATTGACCTTGACAGCTATCAGGGTGCTTTGGAGTTGGAGCCCCGACATTACAACCCAAACCTCAAGCACATTTGCGTGTCTTCTAGAGAGTCCGCAACGGCAACATCCAAGGCGTGGCGCACATTTTTACGTCCTGTGGTGTGGGGGGCATTGGTTCATGAATTGGACAGCTTGTTTTCCATGTCGCTTGATGTTGACCTGGATGTATCCATAGAAGATGTGCCCAGCCAACCCATGCCACCCGGGGTCAAGGTGGCTTTGGTCGTCGGGCTGTCGAGGGAAGATCGTCTGTATCTGCGTGCACGCTTGGCGTTGGCCGGTATTACCGACTTGGACGAAGCCAAGAGCGCAACTGAGGCTACTGACTTATTAACCCGCCGTCAGTATGGCTTGGTGGTAGTTAGCCTAGAGCTGTCAGATGTTGACCCGTGGCTACTGGTGCGAGCACTCAAAGATATGCCTTTACCTGTGCATTCTGTGGTGGTGGCCACAAGCGTGCCGACATGGGCGGCTATTGATGCCGCAGAAAAAACCGGTTGCGCTGGCTTGCTGGAAATCCCCTTTCATCCAGCTCACGTGCACGCCTTGCTGCAAAAAGTCTGACGCTAGGGCCGTTGGCGGCGCGGTCGTTGCACGTTCAGGCCTTGGGCAAGTGAGGCTTCCAGGGGAGATGGCTCCGCGCACATGTTTGCCACCAGCCACTGTGCGCAAAGTGCAGAAAAACTCAAACCCCTTGCACCCATGGCGGCGCTGATCCACAACGTGGGCTGGTGGTTTGACTCCAGTGCGCCCACGAGAGGCAAACGATCATGGCTGACACAGCGTGTGCCAGTCCACGCCGTTACGTCACCTTTGTCAAAAACTGGCTTCAGCGCTGCGCCCACCTCGGGCCGTAAGGCCTGCAAGCGTTCGAAATTGGCAAGGTGCTGGCCGCTGAGGTCAAGAAGTCGATTGGCATCTTTTTCAAATGTTGCACCCGTAAACCATTTCAACCCTGCGTGCGCGGGAATGTCCGACACATAGCTGCCACTGCCATTGACGGGAGTGTCCGCGTGGGCTGCAGCCACTGCATCGCCGCTGCTGATTGTGCCGTGCAGGGCCTGCAATAGGGCCAGCTTGGGTCCCAAGTCGTGCTCTAACGCAATATCTGGAGACAGCGATTGCAGCAGGGTTTTGCACCCCATGGCATTGGCAAACACCACGTGGCTGGCCTGGGCCAATGTGTCGCCAAGGGCATCGAACAGCGTCCAATGTCCATCGTCCCGCCGCAGCATTTGCACGTTGGCCTTCCCCACAAAGCGAATGCGTGCGTGGGCGAGCCAAGCCCGTACCAGGCTTTCGGGTTGTATCCAGCCCGCATGCTTGTGCCACAAGTCGCCCTCCGGGCGACGCTCCAGCACACCTGTCCGATCCCATTGTTGGCCACGCTGGAGCATGTTGGCAGCGGTTTGCAGCATGAGCCGCGATCCATTGCGCGACATGCGCGAGCGCGCGCTGTCGTCCGCAGACACATGGGGCACCACCAGGCCCACAGGCAGACCCGATGCGCCGCTGGCGGGTGCGGGCTGGCTGTCTAGCACCGTAACCTGCCAACCACGCACCGCCAGCGCATGGGCCACGCTGGCGCCCGCAAGCCCGGCACCGATGACAACACAACTGCTGGCAACAACGGTGTCATCGGGCAGCGGGGCACCGCGTTTGAGAATATTCCAGGGTGGGTTAAAGCAGAGTCGGGCGTTTGCGTGGTCGACGCCTTTGTCCTCACCTTGGTAGGACTCAAAACCTGCTTCTTTACATATTTCCTGCGCTGGGGGTGCTCCTCTCACAACCTCCAAGAGGGCTCCGCGCTTGCAGCAGCGGGCCAAGGCTTTGAGTGTCCAGATGTCCCACGCAATGGACTGCGCGTCTAGTTCAACCCAATCGGCCTGCATGCGTTGCTCCATCAGCATGGACTTGGTGGGGCCGATACACAGCGTGAGCGAGATGTGCCCCTCATCGAAGGTAAAGCGGTGAAAGCCGGCACCTATGTCTTCGAGCAGCGCGCCTAGTTCCGGTGCCCATGCTATTTGGTGCTGCAACTGCAGCAGCCCCACGTAATGCAGCATGCGCGGCCGGCCGGGGTCTGCGCGCCAGGCGGCGCAACGCGCTAAAAAGTTACTGCCATTGCCAAACGCCGTGTCCAGCACCGTCCACGCGGGGCGGGCGGCGGGCATGGTGTTATGCAGCAGCGGGAGGCACGTAGCCTTGGGCTGCGTCAGCGCCGTCGCCAAAGAAATGGTTTTCCATTTGGCGGGCCAGGTACTGGCGCGCGCGCGCATCGGCCAAATTCAGACGGTTTTCATTGACCAGCATGGTTTGGTGTTTGAGCCAGGCGGCCCAGGCTTCCTTACTAACGCCTTCCCAAATGCGTTTGCCCAATTCGCCGGGATACGGGGGGAAGTCGAGGCCTTCAGCCTCTTTGCCCAGCTTGATACAGTTAACGGTGCGTGCCATGGATAACCCTTGTCTTTTGTACTGAGAGCGCATTGCTAAAAATGCCTGAGGCCGAATCTTATTCGGTTTGTGGTGACCTCAACACCAAGCCCGTGATGAACCGCAAGCGGGCAAGGGAACTTCATGGGCACAATCGACACCAAGAGGCAATATATGTTGACAAGGAACGCATGGTGAACTGGATTTTGGATTGGTTTGACCGCGCACCGCGCCAGGTACTGCTAATGTTGAGTGCAGGCTGCATTGCCCTGCTGGCGTTTGGTTTGTACCTGCAACACGTGGTGGGTTTGGAGCCTTGCCCGATGTGTATTGTGCAGCGCTATGCTCTTATTTTGGTAGCTGTTTGCGCAGGTCTGGCGGGGGCTAGCGGCCGAAAAGGCTTCCAAATCACTGGTGTGGTGGCCATGGTGGTGCTGGCTATGGGTGGCGCTTATGTTGCTGCGCGCCAAAGCTGGTTGCAGTGGTATCCGCCCGAAGTGGTGTCGTGCGGGCGCGATTTGTACGGCATGATTGAAACCTTCCCCCTCAAGCGCGCCATCCCCATGATTTTTCGGGGTGGTGGTGACTGCACCAAGGTGGACTGGACGTTTCTTGGAGCCTCTATCGCCAATTGGTCGTTTTTGTGCTTTTGTGGCATTGCTGTAGTGGGTTCGCTGCTGATTTGGCGTCAGTTACGCCACAGTTAGCCTAACCGCCGCGCTTTCGCGGCACCATCAGGCGCTGATTTTTTTCACCAACACCTGGCTTTTGCGGTCCCAGTTGTATTTGCGTTTGCGGGCTTCGGGCAGCCAATCGGGGTCCACCTGCACAAAGCCGCGCTTGATGAACCAATGCATGGTGCGGGTGGTCAGCACAAAGATGCTGTCCAGCCCGGCGGCCTTGGCGCGTTGCTCCACGCGTTTGAGCACGCGCTCGCCGTCGCCTTGGCCTTGCACGTCGGGTGACACCGTCAGCGCGGCCATCTCGGCGGTACGGGCCTCGGGGTAGGGGTACAGCGCAGCGCAGGCAAAAATCACGCCGTCATGCTCGATGATGGTGTAGTTGCCTGCGTCGCGTTCTATCTCGGTGCGGCTGCGTTTGACCAGCGTGCCGTCTTTCTCAAACGGCTCGATCAGCTGCAATATGCCGCCCACGTCTTCCTCGGTGGCCTCGCGCAGGCTTTCCAGCTTTTCGTCCACCACCATGGTGCCGATGCCGTCGTGCACGTACACCTCTAGCAAAATCGCGCCGTCCACCGAGTACGGAATGATGTGGCTGCGCTCCACGCCGTTTTTGCAGGCCTTGACGCAGTGCTGCAGGTAAAACGCCACATCGGTGGGCTGGTTGGCAGCTGGCAGTGCCTGCAACATTTTTTCGGCAGCTGCTAAAGGTAGCTCGGTGTCGATTGGGTTGTCGTCACCGGCGGGTTGCGTGGGGTCCATGCGGATACCTGGCACCTCGGTCAAAAAGATCAGTTTGTCGGCCTGCAGGGCGGTGGCCACGCTGGTGGCGACCTCTTCCATGGTCAGGTTAAACGCCTCGCCGGTGGGCGAGAAACCAAATGGCGACAGCAGCACCATCGCCCCCATGTCCAGAGTTTTGGTAATGCCCGCAATGTCCACCTTGCGGACCAGCCCGCTGTGCTGAAAGTCCACACCATCCACAATGCCCACGGGCCGTGCGGTGATGAAGTTGCCGGAAATGACGCGCACTGTGGAGTCCGCCATGGGCGTGTTGGGCAGCCCCTGACTAAACGCCGCCTCAATCTCGTAACGCAGCTGCCCTGCTGCCTCTTGTGCACAGTCCAGCGCCACGCTGTCGGTAATGCGAATGCCGTGGCTGTATTTGGGCGTGTGGCCCTTGGCGGCCAGTTGTTCGTTCACCTGGGGCCGAAAGCCATGCACCAGCACAATCTTCACGCCCATGCTTTGGATCATGGCCAGGTCTTGCGCTAAATGCTGCAACTTGCCCGCCGCAATGGCCTCACCGGCAATGCCCACCACGAATGTTTGGTTGCGAAACTTGTGGATATATGGCGCCACCGACCGGAACCAGGGGACAAAGGTGAAGTTAAAGACTGAGGTCATGGGCGCAATGGGTCAGGGTTTGAATACGGCTTGGTCGTTGATTGCAGTAATCAAACACCTCGAATGATTCGGATGTCTCGCTCTGCACCGTCGCTGAGGGCGGCTAAAGCTTCTTGGTATGCGGGGCTGTCGTGTGCCGCCGTAGCTTGTTCGACACTGTCAAACTCGATTAACACGGTGCGCTGCTTCGACCCGAGTTCATAGGCAGCTGAAGGCTCACCACGCGCCAAGAATCGACCACCAGCTGCGGTGAGCGCGGGCCCCGCGAGCTTTGCATAGGCACCGAGCTTCTCGGTATCTTTCACTGCGCGGTACGTGCTGACCCAGTATGTTTTTGACATTTTTAACTCCTAGTTGATATTCGATTGGACCTACACGCATCGCGGTCTAACAAGAGCGCTGCTACACCTCTTGAAGCGTCAAGCGAACAATAGCCGTATAGCTTATCTGTTTATACCTGAGTGACGAAAGATCAATGACCGCAGCGGTGTTGAAAGGCAACGCCAGCCCGGATAATTGCAGCCAATGTCTGACACAACTATTCCCGATTCCCCGCCAATTCCCTCGCGCTTGAAAATCGAATTCCCTGAATCCCTTCCCGTTTCAGGTAAGCGCCAGGAAATCATGGATGCCATAGCAATGCACCAAGTGGTCATTGTGTGTGGCGAGACCGGCTCGGGCAAAACCACGCAGCTGCCCAAAATCGCCTTGGCCATGGGGCGTGGGCTGTGCAATTACCCCACCACACTTCCCAATGGCAAGCCCGCACCGCGCGGCAAACTGATCGGCCACACCCAGCCGCGCCGCATTGCCGCCAGCAGCGTGGCCAAGCGCATTGCAGAGGAGCTAAAAACGCCGCTGGGCGATGTGGTGGGCTTCAAGGTGCGGTTTCAGGACCGGCTAAGCCGTGATGCCTCCGTCAAACTCATGACCGACGGCATTTTGCTGGCCGAGACGCAGACCGATCCGCTGCTCAACGCCTACGACACCATCATCATCGACGAGGCGCACGAGCGCAGCCTGAACATCGACTTTCTGCTG
>JBEANP010000114.1:0-8528 GCA_041165385.1 Pseudomonadota bacterium
AGTGAACCTCGGTGTTGAAAAGCACTACGGCTACGCCTTCCAGTGGTTTGGTTTGGCCGCATTGATTGCCTGTCTGTACCTCTGGTTTCAAGTTTTTCGTCGAATGATGTCTCGTACTAAGGAATCTCCCCGCCATGTCCAGTGATACCCCCCGCGACGAACACCCGCTTGGGTTGACGGTGCACTCTATGCCCTCGCCCGAACAGCTATCGCACGATCCGCAGAGCCGCACACGCGGTGGGCGTTGGAAGATGTTCATGGTGTTGCTGGTGTGTGCGGCACCCGTTATCGCCTCGTATTTCACCTATTACGTGATTCGGCCGGATGGGCGTCGCAATTTTGGTGAACTGATAGATCCGCAGCGCCCGCTGCCCGATCTGAATGCAACGACGCTTGACGGCAAGCCCATTAACCTGCGCACGCTGAAAAACCAGTGGCTGCTGGTGAGTGTGTCTTCGGGTTCGTGTGATGACGCGTGCGCCCAGCACCTGTATTTGCAACGCCAACTGCGCGAAGGCCTGGGTAAAGAAAAGGACCGCGTCGATTGGGTTTGGCTAATTAATGATGCGGCTCCCTTGCCTGACGCAATCAAGCCCGCCTTGAAAGACGCTACTGTGTTGCGCGTGCCTGCTGCTGAGCTGGCCCAATGGCTGCAGCCCGCAGAAGGTGCTGCTTTGCAAGACCACTTGTATGTAGTGGATCCGATTGGTAATTGGATGATGCGCTTCCCTGCGAAACTTGGACCAGCCGGCGCGCCGAATGTCAAGCGCGACCTAGAACGGCTGCTGCGCGCATCCACCTTTTGGGACAAAGAAGGCCGCTAAGCGACCCACCAGCCATGCAAGCTTCTTTGTACGACTTATCACCTGTGCTGCGCGTCATGTTGACGGGCGTGCTGCTGGCGTTGGGCCCGCTGCTGTGGGTGTACATGCGCAACCGGGGTGCCAACGCGGTGGGGCGCATACAGGCCCTCACCTTGGTGACCCTATTTTTGACCTTTGATTTGGTGCTGTTTGGCGCCTTTACCCGCTTGACCGACAGCGGCCTGGGGTGCCCCGATTGGCCGGGTTGCTACGGACAAGCTACGCCGCTGGCGGCTCACGCTGACATTGCTTCTGCGCAAGCCGCTATGCCCAGCGGTCCGGTGACACACAGCAAGGCCTGGATTGAGATGGTGCACCGCTATTTGGCCACCGGCGTGGGCGTGTTGATTGTGGTGCTAACGGTGTCTGCCTGGCTGGCGCGCAAGTCGCGCGGGCCTGAAAACGCGCCCAACCCTTGGTGGCCCACCATTACGCTGGTGTGGGTGTGCATTCAAGGTGCGTTTGGGGCATTGACCGTCACCATGAAACTGTTTCCCGCCATTGTCAGCCTGCATTTGCTGGGTGGCTACGCGCTGCTGGCGTTGTTGGCTTGGCAAGTTGCGCAGGCGTCGCTGCGAGGTGCAGGCAGCTCGCCCGCAGTGGTGCCTGGTGCACTGCGCAGCGCGGTATGGGCGGCCCTGGCCATGCTGCTGGTGCAAGCCGCCTCAGGCGCATGGGTCAGCACCAATTACGCGGTGTTGGCCTGCACCGAATTTCCCCAGTGCCAAGGCGGCTGGTGGCCGGACATGAACTTTGCCCAAGGATTCGAGCTATGGAGGCCCTTGGGTCTGGGCAGCCAGGGCGACCCCATCAGTTTCCAGGCACTCACCGCGATTCACTTTACCCACCGCCTGCTGGCCGGACTCACCTTGCTCGTGCTGAGCGCAGTAGCCGCCCGCTTGTGGCGCATTAAGCCACTGCACCGCGTAACCCGCTTGCTGGCTGCTTTGTTGGCATTGCAGGTGATCACCGGCGTTAGCAACGTCGTGCTGGGCTGGCCGCTAGTGGCCGCCGTGCTGCACACCGGCGGCGCAGGCGCCATGCTGGCCGTGCTGGTGTGGATGCTGGCGATAACTAAAACCACCACAGTGGCTGCATTTGCGCCCGACTATTCCCGGAGATCGACCCCATGACAGCCAACGCCTCTCTGGCCGCACCCGCGTCGGTGCTGCGCCAGTTTTATGCACTGACCAAGCCGCGCGTGATTCAGCTGATTGTGTTTTGCGCACTGATTGGCATGGTGCTGGCCGTGCCCGGCTTACCTACCTGGCCGCAAGTGGGGTTGGCTGTGGTTGCCTGCCTGGGCGTATTTTTGGTGGCTGGTGCTGCGGCAGCGTTCAACTGCATTGTGGAAAAAGGCATTGATGCCAAGATGAAGCGCACCGCCTGGCGCCCCACCGCACGCGGCCAGCTCAGTGACACGCAAACCCTGATTTTTTCTGCGCTGTTGTGCGCTGCAGGCTCGGCCATTTTGTACTTCTGGGTCAACCCGCTCACCATGTGGCTCACCTTTGCCACCTTTGTGGGCTATGCCGTGGTGTACACGGTGATTCTCAAGCCGCTCACGCCGCAAAACATTGTGATTGGTGGCGCATCAGGTGCCATGCCGCCGGTGCTCGGCTGGGCCGCGATGACTGGCGATGTGGGGCCCGAGGCAGCCATTTTGTTCTTGATTATTTTCTTGTGGACGCCCCCGCATTTTTGGGCGCTGGCACTCTACCGGGTGGAGGACTACCGCAAGTCGGGCCTGCCCATGCTGCCTGTCACCCATGGCAGCGAATTCACTCGCCTGCAGATATTGCTCTACACCTTTGTGCTGTTTGCGGCGTGCCTGTTGCCGTTTGTGTATGGCATGAGTTCGTGGCTGTACCTGGCCACTGCGGTGGTTCTGAGCATCGGGTTTTGTTGGTACGCCTGGCGGCTGATGCGCAACTACTCCGACGAACTGGCCCGCGCTACCTTTCGGTTTTCTCTGATCCACCTCAGCGTGCTGTTTGCAGCGCTACTGCTCGACCACTACTTGCTATAAGGCTCTCATGAACAAGCGAAATGCTATGGAAATAATAGCTACTTATGCAATGCTGGCGGGTGCTACGGGCTTATTTAGTGCATGTTCTGAGCAAAAACCTGCCTTTGCAGCCATTGATGTGACCGGCGCCAACTACGCCAAGACCTTTGAGCTGACTGACCACAACGGCCAGGTGCGCCACCTGACTGATTTTGCCGGCAAGATTGTGGTGATGTTCTTTGGCTACACCCAGTGCCCCGATGTGTGCCCCACCTCCATGGCCGAGCTGGCCGAGGTGAAAAAAGCGTTGGGCCCAGACGGTGACAAATTGCAGGGCCTGTTTGTGACCGTAGACCCCGAGCGCGATAAGCCCGAAATGCTCAAGGCCTACATGGCCAACTTTGACCCCACCTTCCTGGCGCTGACTACAACGCCAGAAAAGCTGGCCGAACTGGCCAAAGACTACAAGGTGTATTACAAAAAAGTGGATGGCAAAACGCCCACCAGCTACACCATGGACCACTCCGCAGGCAGCTACGTGTACGACACCAAAGGCCAGCTGCGACTGTTTACCCGCTATGGCAGCGGGCCAGCGGCGCTGGCAGCTGACATCAAGCTACTCTTGAAATAGGCCGGGTCGTTATTCGACCTTGATGTTTTGGCTGGCAATGATGCCGCCCAACAACGCAGTGTCCGACTTCACCCGGTTGGCCAGGCCCTCGGCGGCGGTGCCCGCCACCGTCCAGCCTTGCTGAAACAGCTTTTGCCGCATCTCCGGCGTGCGGGCAATCTCGCTGAACAGCGTGCTCAGCTTAGCTGCGGCCGCTTTGGGCAGGCTGTTAGGGGCGGCCACACCGTTCCATATTTCCAGGTTGAAATCTTTCACCCCAGCCTCCGAAAGGCTGGCCAACTCAGGCACCAGCGGGCTGCGCACGCTGCTGGTAATGCCAATGGCCTTGAGCCTGCCCGCCTTGATTTGCACATTGGCCAAGGCCGGGGGCAACAACGACAACTGCAAGTCGCCCGCCATCATGGCCGTGGCCACCTGGGGGTAGCCGGGGTAGGGCACATGCACCGCCTTGATGCCGGTTTTGGCCTTGAACAGCTCCATTCCCAAATGCCCCACGGTGCCCACGCCGGGGGTGCCGTAGTTCCACTTGTCACCACCACTGCGCGCGGCGGCTAAAAAGTCAGCGGCACTGGCGTTGTTGGCCAGTGCCGGTGATTGCACGGGCGCAGTCAGCACCAATGGTGAATAACCAATCAGGCTGATGGGCTGCAGGTCTTTGAGTGGGTCATAGGGCAACTTTGGGTTGAGCAGCTTGGCAATCGTCATGTTGCCGTTGATCATCAGCCCGATGGTGTGGTCGTCCGTGGATTTGGCTACAAAGTCGGCGGCAATGTTGCCGGCGGCGCCCACCTTGTTTTCCACAATCACCGGTTGGCCTAGCGCTTTGGACAGGGGCTCGGCAAACGCGCGGGCCGTCAGGTCAGGCGACGAGCCACCGGGAAAACCCACGATGATGCGCAGTGGCTTGCTTGGCCATATAGCAGCATTTTTAGTGTCATATTGGGCTGCAGCGCCCGTGGATATTGCGTAAACAGCTATCAAAAGAGTAGCGGCTGTGAGTGTTCTGCGTTGCATGAAAAAGATGTCTCCGAGAGTTCAAATGCCCCCGTTGCGGGGCTGCAAAGCCATTTTGGCCGAATTTGAATCCAATCCTGTCGTCTCTGCGTATCCATAGCATGCCGTGCGTTGCGCGCGCGGCTGCATGTTCAACACCCATAGATTGGAAATACCCATGATTCAACTTCGCACAGCGCTTTTTATTGGCGTTGCAGGTCTGTGTAGCAGCTTGGCCCAGGCGGACACCGGTAAGCTGTTACTGACCGGGGGCGTCAGCTCCATTGATGGCGCAGCCGGGGGCGGCCTGACACCTTGGGCCGTGATTGGCACCAACGCTACAGAGGGCGAATGGGGTGTCTCAGCCCACGCCAGCCGTGCCACCACCCAAGACTATGGCCTGAACACCACCGGGGTCACCGTGGGCTTCAACGACCGACTGGAAGTGTCTTTGGCACGCCAAGACTTCGATGCCTCCCCCGCCACTGCCCTGAACGGGCTGGGCTTTAGCGTACAAGCGGGCCAGCATGTGGTGATGGATGTGTTGGGCGTCAAACTCAAGGTGGCGGGCGATGCCGTGTTGGACAGCGACACCTGGATGCCCCAAATTGCGGTGGGCTTGGAGCAAAAATCGGTGCAGGCGGGCTCTATCACCCCGGTACTGGACTTTTTGGGTGCCAAAACCAGCGGTACCGACGTGTATGTGAGCGCCACCAAGTTGTTCTTGGGGCAAAGCTTGCTGGTCAACGGCACCCTGCGCTATACCAACGCCAACCAAAACGGACTGCTGGGCTTTGGCTCCAAATCACCGGGCAAAAATGAAGCCAGCTGGGTGCCCGAAGTGTCAGTGGCCTACCTGCTGAGCAAACACTGGGCCGTGGGTGCCGAATACCGATTCAAGCCCAACAACCTTGAAGCCCTGGGCAAAGCAGTGGGTTTGGCCGATGGCTTGGCAGAAGACGCCTGGAAAGATATTTTTGTGGCCTGGGCGCCCAACAAAAACACCTCGGTGACTTTGGCCTACGTGGATTTGGGCCGGGTGCTGCCCGGCATAACCGCCAACCGCAACCAAGGCGGCTTTTACCTCTCGGCCCAGCTGGCGTTTTAAATTTTTACTATTACAGGATTTGCCATGAAAAAAATCATCCACGCATTTGCTCGCACTGCTGTTGGTGCCGCGCTGGCCGCCTTGTTGGGCGCTGCCGCCTTGCCATCCCACGCCCAAACTGTACCTGTCCAAACCATGTCAAACCAGGGCATGGCCAATCCAGCTATGCCCGCCGTTGCCAGCGATGCGCTGTACCAGGCGCTGGGTGCCAAGCCAGGCCTGGAGGCGCTGATGGGCGTGTTTGTCGCCGGCCTCAAAGCGGACACCCGCATTGGCGTGCAGTTCAAAGACACCAAGTCTTCTTACCTGCAAGAGCAGTTGGTCGACCAGATTTGCATGGTGAGCGGCGGGCCTTGCACCTACAAAGGTGCGGACATGAAAACATCGCACGCCAATATGGACATCACCAAAGCCCAGTTCAACGCGCTGGTGGAGGTGCTGCAGGTGTCCATGGACCGCCAGGGCATTGCGTTTGCCACGCAAAACCAGTTGCTGGCGCGCCTGGCACCCATGCACCGCGATGTCATCACTGCCCGTTGAATACTATGCAAAACACTCTATGGAAAGGGCCGGTGGCCCTGCTGATGTTCATCGGGCTGGCCCACGCCAGCACGCTGGAAGTGCTGGTGTTGGATCGCGATGGCAAGCCCACCCCGGATGCGGTGGTGATTGCCGTGCCCACAGGCAAAGGTCAGCCCAAAACGCCCTTGCCCAATAGCGCCGTGATCAACCAGGAAAAGCAGCAGTTTGTGCCCTACCTGACGGTGGTGGCTGCAGGCGCCCGCGTGCGTTTTAGCAATAGCGACCCCTGGAACCACCATGTGCGCCTGGGCGCGACAGGTGCCACTGCGGGTAATGCGGACGGCCAATCCATGCTGCTCGAAGGCAAAGTGGAAGGCAAGCCCGCCAGCACCGCCGTGGTTACCATGGACAAACCGGGCGTCACGGGTGCGGCACTGCTGGGCTGCTTTATTCACAGCCGCATGGGGGGCGTGGTGTACGTGGCCGATTCCGCGTGGACGGTGAAAACGGGCCCCAACGGGGTGGCCATTCTGGAGGATGTGCCCGAAGGCACGGTCACTCTCAAGGTGTGGCATGCCTCTCAGTTGGTGGACAAAGCCCCGCAGACCTTGACCATAACCACAGCGCCCGCCAAGGTCACATGGCAACTCGATGTGGTGCCCAGGCGGCGAAGTTAATCACAGCATCTTCTGAATCAAAGCACCTTTGAAGAGTACGGGCCCAGTGGGGCCCGTTTCACTGGGCACGCCGCCTTTGGGTTCCAGGCTGATGGCCAGGGTGGGCACTTCGCGCACAGCGGCCTCGTTCGCGGTCAGGCGCAGCAGTTTGTCTGCCCCCAACACGCCCAATGACTTGGGTCCACCCGCGGGCGGCAGGGCCCACAGTTGCAATGATCTGTCGCCGGCTTCGTGGTAATCGCCCACGCGCTGCAGCGTGAGCTTTTGGGCCTTGGCATCGAAGGTGACCAGCATCGACGCGGCGGACTTGTCATCGGCCAGCACCGCCACGTACTGAATTTGCGGTGCGGCTTGCAGCTGGGTTTGCAGGCGGGCAATCTCCGTGCCCAATTCTTGGCGCATGCCAGAACCGACAGTGATCGCCACCACGGTAGCCAATGCGCCTGCCGCACTGGCGGTGCGCCACACGGTCAGGCTGCGCAGCCAAGCGGCCATACCAGCCAGTGGTTTGGCGGACTGGTGTGCCTCGCTTTGCGCTTGTTCGCGCACTGCCTGCTGGGCCGCGCTGTTTTTTTCGCCTTGCACTAGGTTATCAATGCGGGTCCATACGGCATTGCTGGGCTGGGCTTGGGGCTGCAGCTCGTTCAGGCTGGCCAGGCGGCTTTGCCAGATGAGTGCAGCGGCACGCACCGGCGCTTGCTCGCGGGCCATGGCTTCAAAGCGGCGGCGTGCACCGCCGCGCAGCGTGCCCAGGGCATAGCTGCTGGCCAGGCGGTCTAACAGTTCGGGGTGTTGCATCAGGTTCATGCTGTTTGCTCCTTATGCAAAGCGCGCCATGCACAGGCGCAACTGGTCCAACCCACGGCGGATCCAGGTTTTCACGGTGCCCAGGGGCAGGCGCAGTTGCTGTGCCAGTTCGCTGTGGCTCAGGTCACGCACATAGGCCAGGCTGACCACTTCGCGCTGCTTGTTCTCTAGCTGGCCCAGGCACTGGTGCAGGGCCCATGCCTGTTCGCTGGCCTGGGCGGTGTCCAGCGGGGTGGGGGTGTTGCTGTCCAGCGTGTCAGCCAGGGTGTCGTCCAGCTCGTCGGTTAAATGGGTGCGCTCAGCGGCCCGGCGGCGCAGCAAGTCCAGGCCCCGGCTGCGCACAATTAACCCCAGCCATGCCATGGGCGGGCTGAGGGACGCACGGTAGTCAGCAGCGTTGCGCCAGATAGTCATGAATGACTCTTGCAGCACGTCTTCAGCCAGCTCGCGGTGGGAGACCACCCGCAGCGCCAGGCCATACAGCTTGGTCGCGCATTGGTCGTACAGCGCTTTGAACGCGGCTTCGTCTTGGCGGGCAATGCGGTCAATCAGAACGATTAGCAATGCATCATGGTTTTCAATAGACATCCCCTCATTGTCTATGGGCTGCGGCCCGGTGTCTGGTACGTAGGAATCGTTCATGGCGTGCTGAGGGTTGCTATTAAAAGAATAGCTGCTTACGCAATATGCACCGGGGCTAGAGGCTAGTTTCATACTCGGTACCAAAGTTGCAAGTGCCCCGCACTATTACAGGGCCTTGTACTGAATACGCAGTGACGGCGGTGGTGGATTCAGTGGCGCAATACCTTACTAAATTAATGGGAAATTTGAATCTGCTGCAGGGCGGGCTGCGTATTCAAAGCGTGGACGAGATTTTTCGCTCCGCGTACCAAGACTTTTATTCACCATAAAGGACATG
>JBEANP010000115.1:0-8465 GCA_041165385.1 Pseudomonadota bacterium
ACCAGACATTTTTTGGATTCGTGCACAAATTCGATCGGATCTTCCACCGTCAAAATGTGGCCGAACTCGGTTTCATTGAGGTAGTTGACCATGGCCGCCAAAGTGGTGGATTTGCCCGAGCCGGTGGGCCCAGTCACCAGCACCATGCCGCGTGGTTTTAAGGCCAGGTCGCCAAAAATCTTGGGTGCGCCCAATTGTTCCAGCGACAAAATTTTGCTGGGAATGGTCCGAAACACCGCGCCCGCGCCGCGGTTGTGATTAAACGCATTCACCCGAAAGCGCGCCAGCCCGTCAATCTCGAACGAAAAGTCGATTTCCAAAAACTCTTCGTAGTTCTTGCGCTGGGTGTCATTCATGATGTCATACACCATGGCGTGCACCTGCTTGTGGTCCAGCGGCTCCACGTTGATGCGACGCACATCGCCGTGCACCCGAATCATGGGCGGCAAACCGGCGGAGAGGTGCAAGTCAGAAGCCTTGTTCTTGACGCTAAAAGCAAGCAATTGGGTAATGTCCACAGAGTCCTCGCGCGAATGGTTCAGTCAATTTGATACGCTCGTAGATTATGACCATGATTGCCGACCATCTCCAGCGCGTGCGCCAGCGCATTGCACAGGCCTGCACCAGCGCAAACCGCCCTGTAAACGCAGTGGGCTTACTCGCGGTTTCCAAGACCTTTGGTGCTGACGCGGTGCGCCAAGCGTTTGAAGCCGAGCAAACCGCCTTTGGTGAAAACTATATTCAAGAAGCTGTGGAAAAAATAGCCCAGTTGACGGATTTGCCGTTGCAGTGGCATTGCATCGGACCGATTCAAAGCAACAAAACGCGCCTGGTGGCGGGCCATTTTGATTGGGTGCACTCTGTAGACCGGCTCAAAATTGCCCAGCGCCTCAGCGACCAACGCCCGCCACACTTGCCGCCGCTGCAGGTGTGCATTCAGGTCAATATGGACGGCGGGCCTACCAAGGCAGGGGTTGCCCCTGACGACGCCCTTGCTTTGGCGCAGGCGGTGGCTGCACTGCCTCAACTGCGCCTGCGTGGCATCATGACCATTCCCGAGCCTGCTATTGATTTTGTAGCTGCTTGTGCAGTTCACACAAGGGCTAGAGCCTTATTTGATACTATAAATGCAACCGGGCTGGGGCTTGATACGCTGTCTATGGGCATGACCGCCGACCTAGAGGCCGCCGTTGCCAGCGGCAGCACCATGGTACGCGTGGGCACCGCCATTTTTGGCGGCCGCCCCCCGGCCGCCTAGGTGCGCACCCGGCCGTCGCCCGTGAGCATGGATAGCTCAACAAAGCTGGACGCTACATGCTCGGTGCGTGAAAAGTTGACGTTGTAGCCTCCCAACGACAGGTTGCCCATGGATTCCAGGCCCGTAATGAGGCCTTCGCGCCCAGCTTTCACGCCGCCACGGCGCAGCCCTTCTGCCACCACCTTGGCTGCTAAAAACCCCTCCATGCTGGAAAAGTTGGCCTGAACTGCACCGTTGGTTTTGCGCACAGCTTCCTGGAACTCGCGCGCGATAGGTTTGGCGCTGCTGTAGGGCGAAGGCATGACTTGCGATACCACCACGCCAGCCCCCTCTTTGCCCAAGTCATCGGCGAGGGCTTGCGTGCCTACAAACGACACGTTGTAAAAGTTGCCGCCGTAGCCCGCTTTGCGTGCTGCACGGATGTAGGCCGCGCACGACTTGTAGGCGCTGATTTGGATCACTGCTTCCGGGGCTGCGCCGTTGATGGTTTCTACCGCTTTGGCCACATCGACGGAGTTTCGCTCCACCGTAGCCGTAGCCACAGGTTTTAGGTTCAAGGTGCTCAAAGCCAGTGTGGCGCCGTCCAAGCCGGCTTTGCCATAAGCGTCATTTTGGTAAAACACCGCAATTTTGGTGACGCCCACATTGTGCAATTGGCGCACGATGAGTGCGGTCTCGTCGTTGTACGAGGCTCGCACATGAAAGGCATAGCGGTTGAGGGGTGTGCGCAGTGCCATGGCCCCGGTAAACGGTGCGATAAAAGGTATTTTGGCCTTGGTAGCCAGGGGCAGTGCCACCACGCTAGTGGGCGTGCCAATGTAGCCAAACAAGGCGAATACGTCGTCATCGAGCAACTTGCGGGTGTTGTCTGCGCAGCGCTCGGGCTCGTAGCCATCGTCGAGCTGGCGTATTTCAATGTTGCGTCCAGAGATGCCACCTTGGGCGTTAATCTGATCAAAGTGCAGCTTGGCACCAGCATGAAATTGTGTGCCCAGTTGCGCAGCAGGCCCGGTGAATGCGGCCGACTGTCCCAGAATGATTTTTTCGGACTCGGCGTGAACCGCTGGGAAACCTAATGCAGCGGTGCTGCCAGCAGCGAGGGTAAATTGGCGACGATTGATCATGTGCCAATTGTGACTTAGTGCACACCTCGCTTGGCTAGGGGTTTTACATGAGCTTTAGGTGCGTGGTGTCCTTAATTTCCTCCATCACCGGGTAGGTACGGGTCTCGCGCACGCCGGGCAGTTGCCACAGTACCGTGCCCGCGAAGTTACGGTAGGCGGCCATGTCGGCCATGCGGGTTTTGAGCAGGTAGTCAAACCCGCCGGCCACCATGTGGCACTCCAAAATCTCGCCATGTACTTGCACTGCGGCTTTGAAGGCTTCAAATACATTGGGTGTGGTGCGGTCAAGCAGCACCTCCACAAACACCATCATGCCGGCGCCTAACTTGGTTGGGTTGAGCCGCGCCTCGTAGCCCACAATGTAGCCGTCTTTGGTGAGTCGCTGCACCCGTGCCAGCACGGCGGTGGGCGACAGCATTACTGTTTCTGCCAGCTTGAGGTTAGAGGTGCGAGCGTCTTGCTGCAGGCAGCTGAGTATTTTGAGGTCGATGCGGTCCAGGCCCATGCGCTACCTTGTCGGTTTGGTTGTTGACTGTATTAATTCACTAATTTATTAATTAAATATAGCAAATAACTCAACGTAAAAGCAGACACCATAGCGGGTATCACTACTTGCTGAGGTCTGCCATGCATTCATCCCAACGCCTGCCTTTTCCGTACCGTTCTGAGTCCGAAGTGGTGGCGCGCCGCCTGCAAGCGGTTAGCCAGACGCTGGATTGGGCCGCCGCCGCCCGGGCCGCTGCGCCCTGGGTGCAAGCCGTGCGCGACAACCCGCCGCCGTTTTGGGCGATGGAGAGCTTGCTCAGGGAATACCCCATTTCCAGCGCCGAGGGCCTGGCTTTGATGCGCTTGGCCGAAGCGCTGCTGCGCGTGCCCGACGCCGAGACCGCCATCGCACTCACTGCCGACCAGTTGGGCCGGGCCGACTTTCAAGGTTCCGGTGACAAAGTGCTGGCGCGCCTGTCTAGCGCGGCCATTGCCATGTCTAAGCATTTTTTACCCCATTCCCTGGATGCGCAGGCCGGTGCAGACAGCAGTTTTAAGCAAAGCGAGCCCGGCCTGCTGGGCAAGCTGGGCGCAAAAACCGTAGTGGCCGCCACCTTGCGCGCCGTGCAGCTGCTGGGCCGCCAGTTTGTGCTGGGCCAGACCATGAAAGAAGCCGTGGCCGAGGCCAACACCGCGCGCAAATCGTATGCGAGCCAGGTTCCGTCGCAGGGCCGCCCCAAGACGGAAAGCGCCCCCTCGGGGGGCAGCGACCCGCGCAGCGGTAGAGCGTGGGGGCTCACCTATTCGTACGACATGCTGGGCGAAGGCGCTCGCACGGAAGCAGACGCACGCAAGTACCTCAAGAGCTATTTGGACGCTATTGAATTAATAGCTGGTTACGCAAGCCACACGGGCGCTATCGCTCAAAACGATGGTATTTCCATCAAGCTGTCGGCTTTGCACCCGCGCTATGAGGACGCGCAGCGCGAGCGCGTCATGGCCGAGCTGGTGCCGCGCGTGTGGGGCCTGTGCGAGCAGGCCGCGCGCGCCAACATCAACCTCACGATTGACGCCGAAGAGGTAGACCGGCTGGAGCTGTCGCTGGACGTGCTGGAGGCGCTCATGGCCCAGGTGGCCCAGCACTACCCGCAGTGGAGCGGTTTGGGGCTGGCGATGCAGGCCTACCAAACCCGTGCGTTGGAGCTGATTGACCATGTGGCCGCATTGGCTCGCAAACACGGGGTGCGCCTGATGTGCCGCTTAGTGAAGGGCGCGTATTGGGACGCAGAGATCAAACGCGCCCAAGAAATGGGCCTGCCGCATTACCCGGTGTTCACCCACAAACACCACACCGACGTGAGCTACTTGGCCTGCGCCAGCGCGCTGCTGCAGGCTTCGGACGTGATTTACCCGCAGTTCGCCACGCACAACGCGGCCACGATTGCTGCCATTCTGCAGCTTAGTGCCAAAACCGGGTCACCCTTCGAGCTGCAGCGGCTGCACGGCATGGGGGAGGGGGTGTACCGTGAGGTGCTGAAAAACCCCTTGGTGGCCTGCCGTGTTTACGCACCGGTGGGCGCGCACCGCGATCTGCTGGCCTACCTGGTGCGCCGCCTGCTGGAGAACGGGGCCAATTCATCCTTCGTGCACCAGTTGGCGGACGAATCGGTGGGTATGCAAGAGCTGCTGATCTCGCCGCTGCGCCTGGAGGCACACCCTAGTTTGCCGCTGCCTGCGCACCTGTTTGGCAACACGCCGGGTGTGCGCGCCAACAGTGTCGGGCTGGATTTGACCGCGCCAGAGATGCGTGCGCCGTTGCTGGCCGCCTACAGAACCACCATCGTGCCTTTGGTGCCTGAATTTGAGGTAAAAAACACCACTGGCGCTTATACAGCCTGCGTAAGCAGCTATCAAAAGTGGAGCAAGGTAGATGTAGCCCAACGCGCCGCCGTGCTGCGCAAAGCGGCTGACGCCATGCAGGCCAGCATGCCCACGCTATGCGCTTTGCTGGTCAAAGAAGCCTTCAAAACCTGGGGCGATGCGGTGAGCGAAGTGCGCGAGGCGGTGGACTTTTTGCGCTTTTATGCCGACGAGGCCGAGCGCATCATGCAGCCCCAACTGTTACCCGGTGTCACGGGCGAAACCAACACGCTGCGCCTGACCGCGCGCGGCGTGTGGGTGTGTATCAGCCCGTGGAATTTTCCGCTGGCTATTTTTGTAGGCCAAGTGGCGGCGGCACTGGCCACCGGCAACGGCGTGCTGGCCAAACCTGCCGAGCAAACGCCCGGTGTGGCCCGCGCGGCGGTGGACTTGCTGCACGCGGCGGGTGTGCCCACCGACGCGTTGCAACTCTTGCACGGCCCAGGCGAAACCGTGGGCGCAGCGCTGGTGGCCCAGCCCGGCATTGCGGGTGTGGTGTTCACCGGCTCCACCCAGGTGGCCAAAATCATCAACCGTGCGCTGGCCGCCAAAGACGGCCCAATCACACCGCTGATTGCCGAGACCGGCGGCATCAACGCCATGCTGGTGGACAGCAGCGCGCTGCCCGAGCAGGTGGTAGACGCGGTGGTGACCAGCGCCTTCCGTAGTGCAGGCCAGCGCTGCAGCGCGCTGCGCTTGCTGGTGGTGCATGAGGCGATTGCAGATGGCGTGATCGAGATGCTGCAAGGCGCCGCGCAAGAGCTGGTGGCGGGCAACACCGCCGACTTGGCTACCGACGTGGGCCCGGTGATAGACCGCGAGGCGTTTGACAACATCCACCGCCATATCAGCCGCCTGAAATTAGAGGCAAAAATGCTGGTTGGAGCGGGCGCGGCAGCGCATTCTGCTCCGTACCAGGAGGAGCCCGCAAAGCGGGCGGGGGACACGGAGCAGAATGCGCTACCGCGCCCGCTCCTTGCCAACTTAATTGCCCCCCACGCCTTTGAAGTGGCCAACCTGGCCGACGTAAAAGCCGAAATCTTTGGCCCCGTATTGCAGGTGGTGCGTTGGGGCAGTGGTGCGTTAGCCGAGCCGTCGGACGTCATCGCCCGCATCAACGCCTTGGGCTACGGCCTCACGCTGGGCATCCAAACCCGCATCGACTCTAGAGCCCGGGCGCTGGCCGCTGCCGCGCATGTGGGCAATGTCTATATCAACCGCAGCATGATCGGCGCGGTGGTGGGCGTGCAGCCCTTTGGCGGCGAAGGGCTGAGCGGCACCGGCCCCAAAGCCGGTGGGCCCAACTACCTGGTGCGCTTTTGCGCGGAGCAAACGGTGACGGTCAACACCACTGCGGCAGGGGGGAATGCGGCGTTGTTGGCGGTATCAAGCGGTAGCTGAACATTTCTACGAGGCGGAGCAGCGCATCCATGGATGACAAACATTGGTGATAAAAAACGACACACCTCATGAGTCGCTAGGACCTATCAGGCTGCGAATTTGAAAGGGTCAGCTCGCCCAAAACACTTGCTATGTGCCCCCGTGCGGTTGATTTCCTATCCGTCAGCTAAGCGCCTAGGCCGCGTTTGAGTTCCTTGAGCAGCAATACCACTTGGTTGGATGCGTGGCGGTAGCTGCCCTCCAGCACTTTAGTCGCCTGCTCTTTGTCGTTGGCTTGCGCTATCGCCACTACGGTGGATGCCTGCACATGAAAGTATTTGTGTCGCGCCACCAGCACCGAAAACGCAGGGTATTTGCCCAGCCGCTGACCGCCGGGGCCGTGTAGCCATTTACCCAAATCACAGCGGTCGTCTAGGCAAACAACGTCTGGCTGCAAGTTTTCAGTCGAATTGCCATTTAGATAATTTTGCAGGCGAAGTTTCCAGTTTTCATGGGCAGCAATGGCGGTGTCGATGTCGATTTCAGCCAACACTGCCGCTGCTGATTTGGCATCGAGCTCCAGCATACTGCCTTTGCCGGCGTCGGATTTTTTGTCCTTGCCTTCGTCGTCCATACCGAACAGGCGGCTAAAGAATCCCATGGTGAATGTCCTTTTTTCAGAATGAAACACTGTACGAGTCTGCAGTCGTCGCAACGGAGCAAGCCCGAGGCACATGGTACACATACTTTAAGCTGAGCTTTCGCCAGCAGATCTAACTCATCGTGCCCGCGGTGCCGAAATTTAATAAAATAGGCTTCTAGCGCCCGTTCAGATTGCGCGAGTAGCTACAAATTTAATAGCAAATCTGATTCCCCCGCATGCCTTTGAAGTGGCGAAAATGGCCTACGTAAAGGCCGAAATCTTCGGCCCCGTACTGCAGGTGGTGCGCTGGGGCAGTGGTGCTTTGAGCGAGCCCGCTGACGTCATCGCGCGCATCAACCGCAACATGATTGGCTCGGTGGTCGGCGTGCGCCGCGCCGGTCAGCTCTTACGGTCGCAAGAAGTAGCCCACGCGGTCACGGTATCGAGAATGGCGCGGGAAAGCTCAGGGTATGCGCCATGCACATTGCCTTCCGCACCAAAGCCTGGTTCCGTCACCATTCCGGGAAAGTTGAGCCCGGGTGTGATGCGTAAGGGATCGACCGCGGGCCCAAAAATGGCTTTGTATCTGCTAATGACGCTGTACCCCAAAGCGCCAGCGTTGTCGTAAATGGCGCGGTTGCGGTCGCTCCAGCCTTGTGACTGGTTGGCAATGGTTGCGCCAATATCGACCCAGAAATATTTGGCGTTAGGCGCGATGGAACGCAACTTGGCCATTAACTGGGCCTGGCTGTCGGAAAACGAAGCCTCCCTCTGGTTGGTGCCCAAAATGATCACGATCACTTGGCTTTTGGCAATGTACGCACGGTCCAACTCGACGCTCTCCAAAGCCGATTTTTGTATCTGAAGGCCGGGTGTGTCGATTGAGCGGCCTACGTCGTAGCTGATGCGCGACGGTCCGCGGAGTGTTGCGCGCAACTTGTCAGCCAGCGTTTCGCTATAAACCCCAAAAGCAATGGAGTCGCCCAGAACGTAGGATGTGATGGGTGAGTAGTTGGCGCAAACCGATCGAGCCGGTGTTGCTGCAACGGCAGCCAGAATGGCCTGGGAAAGTTCCCCGCTATAGCCATGCAGGTTGCCTGGCCCGCCATAGCCCTCCTCCGTTGCCCAATTGGGAAAGTTCAGCCCTGGCTGAATGTTCATCGGGTCGGCACTGGGGCCGAAGATGGCACGGTACCGACTGATCACGGTATATCCCAGCGCGCTGGCGTTGGCATAAATAACTTTGTTGCGGGCACTCCAGCCCGAAGCTTGCGGGGCAATGGTGGCTCCGATATCGACCCAGAAGTAGCGCGCAGACGGAGCAATGGACTTCAGTTGCTGCAGGAGCTGAACCTGGCTCTCTTCAAACGAAGGCTCCATCTGGTTCATACCCAGAATAATGATGATCACACCAGCCTTGGCAATGAGCGCCTTGTCAGCTTCGACCATTTGCAGCCCGGACTTTTTGGTCTGACTACCGGGTGTGGTGATGGAACGTGCACCATCATGATTGATTTTTGATGGCCCACCCAGGGCGTCTTGCAGCTTGGCTTCCAAGCCATCGAGCTGCAGTCCGTAGCCTATTGAATCGCTCAGAATGTAGGAACTTACTGGCGAATTAGCCTCAGTTATCGTTGCAGCCATCCCCAGGGCT
>JBEANP010000116.1:0-8397 GCA_041165385.1 Pseudomonadota bacterium
GTGGATTCGATGACGATGTCAGCACCGACTTCGTTCCACTTGAGGTTGGAAGGATCGCGTTCTTGGGTGAGACGAATTTTCTTGCCGTTAACGATGATGTTGTTGCCTTCGACCACAACAGTGCCTTTGAAGCGGCCGTGCACGCTGTCGTATTGCAGCATGTAAGCCAAGTATTCTGGCTCTAACAAGTCGTTAATGGCAACAACTTCGATGTCGCTGAAGTTTTGAATAGCCGAGCGCAATACGTTGCGGCCGATGCGGCCAAAGCCGTTAATACCGATTTTGATGGTCATGTGCTTCTCTCTTTAAGTAAAAAACGTCGAACAAAAATGCCTTGGCGTTTTAGGCCTTGCGTGCCAGAACCGTCTGTACGGTATCAGCAAGATTTTCAGGGGTAAATCCAAAGTGCTTGAACAACACGGGTGCAGGGGCTGATTCACCAAAAGTGTCCAAGCCTACAACAGCCGCCACGCCGTATTTCCACCAGCCGTCGCTGGAGCCCATTTCCACCGCCACGCGGGGAACACCGGCGGGCAGCACCATGGCTTTGTACTCAGCGCTTTGTTTGTCAAATGTGGTGTTGCTGGGCATAGAGACTACGCGAGCAGCTATCTTTCTGGTAGCAAGCAGTTCTTGTGCCTTCAGGGCCAACTGCACTTCTGAGCCAGTGGCGATGATTACGGCTTGCATCTTTTTCTTCAGACCCACCTCTGCAGGCTCAGCCAGCACATACGCACCTTTGCTGATAGCGTCCAGGCCGCTGGCATCAGGGGCAAGGGTTGAGTCGGCCTTGGGGGCGTAGCTGATATTTTGGCGCGAAAGCAACAGAGCAGTGGGCTTGGCTTTGTTTTGCAAAGCCACGGTCCAGGCCACGGCAGTCTCGGCCGTATCGGCCGGACGCCACACATCCAAGTTAGGAATCAGGCGCAGGCTGGCTGCATGCTCAATGGACTGGTGGGTGGGGCCGTCTTCGCCCAAACCAATCGAGTCATGGGTGAACACGTGAATCACACGAATCTTCATCAGCGCGGCCATGCGAATGGCATTGCGGCTGTAGTCGCTGAACGTGAGGAAGGTGCCACCGTAAGGGATGAAGCCTCCGTGCAGTGCCACGCCGTTCATGATGGCAGCCATGCCAAATTCGCGCACGCCGTAGTTGATGTGGCGGCCGCCCTGGCCAGCCTCGTTTTTCACCACGGCACCGGTCACAGCATCAAAGCGCAAATTAGGCGTGCTTTTGGTGTTGGTCAGGTTGGAGCCGGTCAGGTCGGCAGAGCCACCCAGCAGCTCAGGCAATGCGGCGGTAAACGACTCCAAGGCCAACTGGCTGGCCTTGCGGCTGGCCACCGTCTCGCCTTTGGTGTGGGCACCAATGACGGTGTCTACAGCGGTCTGCACAAAATTCTTGGGCAAATCGCCCTTCATGCGGCGCAGCAGCTCTTTGGCCAGCGCGGGGTGGGCGGCTTTGTAGGCGGCAAACTTGGTGTTCCAGTCAGCCTCAAGCGCCTTGCCTTTGGCTTTGGCGTCCCAGTCACCGTACACATCTTTGGGGATCACAAAGGGTGGGTAGTTCCAGCCGATAGATTCACGGGTGAGTTTGATTTCTTCCGCACCCAATGGCTCGCCGTGGGCCTTGGAGGTGTTGGCGCGGTTGGGGCTGCCTTTGCCGATGTGGGTTTTGCAAATAATCAACGTGGGTTGGGCAGTTTGGGCCTTGGCCTGTGCAATAGCTTGGGACACAGCGGCGGCATCGTGGCCGTCGATGGGGCCAATCACGTTCCAGCCGTAGGACACAAAACGCATGGCAGTGTTGTCGGCAAACCAGGGGGCCACTTGGCCGTCGATAGAGATGCCGTTGTCGTCGTACAGCGCAACCAGTTTGTTGAGCTTCCAGGCACCTGCCAGCGATGCGGCTTCGTGGCTGATGCCCTCCATCAGGCAGCCGTCGCCCATAAAAGTGTAGGTGTGGTGGTCCACCACGGTGTGGCCTTCACGGTTGAACTCACTGGCCAACAGTTTTTCAGCCAAGGCAAAGCCCACCGCATTGGTGATGCCTTGACCCAAGGGGCCGGTAGTGGTTTCCACACCGGGGGTAATGCCAAACTCGGGGTGGCCTGCGGTCTTGCTGTGCAGCTGGCGGAAATTTTTCAATTCGGCCATGGGCAGCTTGTAGCCGGTGAGGTGCAACAAGGCGTAGATCAGCATGGAGCCGTGACCGTTGCTCAACACAAAGCGGTCGCGGTTGAGCCAATTGGGATTGATTGGGTTGTGGCTCAGGTGCTCACCCCACAAGGCCACAGCCATGTCTGCCATGCCCATAGGGGCACCGGGGTGACCGGAGTTGGCTTGTTGCACTGCGTCCATTGCCAGTGCGCGGATGGCGCTGGCCATTTGTTGGGTGTTCTGGGGGCTGGTAGCCATGGGGGAGCGACTCCGGGGTTGGGGAAAACCCAGCATTTTACCGAGGCTATGGGGTGCGCCTTGCTGACAGCCTGTTTGGGAGCAAGCGGACCTGCACTATGCTTACTCTATGAGCCTTTTATTCACACCCCTCACCCTGCCTTCGCCACGTGGTGGCCTCACGCTGCCCAACCGCATTGTGGTGGCCCCCATGTGCCAATATGCCGCGGTGGAAGGTGCAGCTACCGACTGGCACCTGATGCACTGGGCCAACTTGCTTAACGGCGGGGCTGGCCTGTTCACCATCGAAGCCACCGCCGTGCTGCCCGAGGGGCGCATCAGCCCCGGCTGCCTGGGCCTGTGGGACGACAGCACCGAGACCGCACTAGCCGATACCCTGCACCGCGCACGCAAACTGGCCCCTGCCACTGCGGTGTGCATCCAGCTGGCCCACGCCGGACGCAAAGCATCCAGCGCGCTGCCGTGGCAGGGCGCACAACTACTCTCACCAGCACAAGGCGGTTGGGAAACATTTGGCCCGTCTGCGGTGCCACACTTACCCTCTGAAGTGCCGCCCACCGCCATGACCGCGCACGACATGGCGCATGTCCGCGATGCGTTTGTTACCGCTGCGCTGCGCTCAGAGCGCATGGGCGTAGACGCCATTGAATTGCATGCCGCGCATGGCTATTTGCTGCATGAGTTTTTGTCGCCACTGGCCAACCAACGCACCGACGCGTATGGCGGCAGCTTTGAGAACCGCATCCGGTTTGTGATTGAAGTATTCAGCGCCATGCGCGCGGCCTGCCAAGGCGTGCTGGGCATACGCATTTCCGCCAGCGACTGGGTTGAAGGCGGCTGGGACGGCGCACAGAGCGCCGAACTGTCCGTCCGCTTAAAGGCCGTGGGATGCGACTTTGTTCATGTGTCCAGCGGTGGTGTGTCGCCCCTGCAAAAGATACCGGTAGGCGCGGGCTACCAAGTGCCGTTGGCCCGCCAAGTGCGCAACGCCTGCGGCATGGTCACCACCGCCGTGGGGCTGATTACCGACCCCGCACAGGCAGAAGCTGTTTTGCAAGCCGGCGATTCTGATTTGATTGCGCTGGCCCGCGCCTTTTTGTACCAGCCGCGCTGGGGCTGGCAGGCAGCCGCTGCGCTGGGCGGCACGGTGGCGGCACAGCCTGCCTACTGGCGCTGCCTGCCGCGCGAGGCACAAGCAGCGTTTGGCAAAGTGGCGGTGGGTGTGCGATGAGCGGTGCACCTGTCTCAGCCATGCTGCTGGCAGCCGGCCGTGGCGAGCGCATGCGCCCGCTGACCGACACCTGCCCCAAACCGCTGCTGAGCGTACAAGGCAAGCCGCTGATGCAATGGCCCATGGAGGCGCTGGCGCGCGGTGGTTTCAACCGGGTGGTCATCAACACGGCTTGGCTAGGGGAAGCCATTGAGCACCACTTTTTAAGCCATTTTGACCTGCAGCGCCCGTCTGATATGCGTAAGCAGCTATTAAATCAGGAGCAAATTCAAGGGCAAACTGGGGCCTGTCTCAGTATTGAATACTCCCGTGAAGGGCACGACTTTGGCGCTGCGCTAGAAACCGCAGGCGGCATAGCACGTGCGCTGCCGTTGCTGGGCGATGTGTTTTGGGTGCTGGCGGGGGATGTGTTTGCGCCCGACTTTGTATTCAGCCAAGACGCGGTAAACCGCTTTGTGGCCAGCGGCCAACTGGCCCACCTGTGGCTGGTGCCCAACCCCGAGCACAACCCCCGTGGCGACTTTGGCCTGGGCCCCTTGCCCGTTGATTCCACTGCTTCGGCATCGGCCTTAAACCTGCCCAAAGACGGCACCCAGCCGCTGTACACCTACAGCACCATCGGCCTGTACCGGGCCGCACTCTTTCAGTCCCCGTGGTGTGACATTCCGCCGGGCAACCCTGGCGGTACCAAGGCCGCACTGGCTCCCTTGCTGCGCGCCGCTATGGACCAAGGTAAAGTGAGCGCAGAGCTGTATACCGGGCGCTGGACCGACGTGGGCACGCCCGAGAGGCTGGCCCAGCTCAATGCCGATTGAATCTGCGCCTGCAGCACAAAGCACCCAAGGCAAACACTTATGACTACGATTTACCAACAACGCCGCGCCGCTTTGGTCGCCCAACTGGGCCCCAAAGGCATTGCCATTCTGCCCACGGCACCCGAGCAGCAGCGCAACCGCGATGCGGACTTTTTGTTCCGCTTTGACAGCTACTTTCATTACCTCAGTGGCTTTGCCGAACCGCGCGCTTGGCTGGTGGTCAAGGGCGACGGCAGTACCACGCTGTTTTGCCAACCCAAAGACCTGGAGCGCGAGATTTGGGATGGTTTTCGCCTGGGGCCCGATGCTGCACCCGCTGCTTTGAGTGTGGATGCAGCACATTCGGTCGATGCGATTGACGCCCACCTGCCCGCGCTGATGGACGGTTGCGACGCGGTGTGGTACCCATTTGCCACCCACAAAGGCATTGAGACCCGTATTGACGGGTGGCTGGGCGCGCTGCGTAGCCGCGTGCGTTACGGCACGCTGGTGCCTGAGCAACAGCGCGACCTGTGTGGGCTGCTGGACGAGATGCGCTTGGTGAAAGACGTGCACGAGCAAGCCACCATGCGCCGCGCTGCGCAGATCAGCGCGGGTGCGCACATTCGCGCCATGCAGCTCTCAGCCACCATGTTGCGCGCGGGCCAAGAGGTGCGCGAGTACCACCTTGATGCGGAGCTGCTGCACGAGTTTCGCCGCCACGGCTCGCAGTACCCGGCCTACGGCTCCATCGTGGCAGCGGGTGCCAACGCCTGCGTGCTGCACTACCGCGCCGATGCCGGTTTGGTGCGGGATGGCGAGCTGGTGCTGATTGACGCGGGCTGCGAGCTGGACGGCTACGCCAGCGACATCACCCGCACTTTTCCCGCCAACGGCAAGTTCACCGGCCCGCAGCGCGCGCTCTACGATGTGGTGCTGGCATCGCAATACGCCGCCGTAGCAGCCACCAAACCGGGCGCACGGTTTACCGACCCGCACGAGGCCAGCGTCAAAGTGCTTGCCCAAGGCATGCTGGACGTGGGGCTGCTGAACGCCAACACAATAGGCAGCGTGGATGACGTGATTGCCAACCGCAGCTATTTCCCCTTCTACATGCACCGCACCAGCCACTGGCTGGGCATGGACGTGCACGACTGCGGCAGCTACACCGAGCCCAGCCAAATAGGCCAGAGCAGCACGCGCCAAGACGCACTCACCGGCCAAACCATCGTCGACCGCCCCGCGCGCATTTTGCGGCCCGGCATGGTGCTGACCATCGAGCCCGGCATTTATGTGCGCCCGGCAGCGGGTGTGCCCGAGCAGTTCCACAACATCGGCATTCGCATTGAAGACGATGCCATCGTGACCGAGTCCGGCTGTGAACTGGTCAGCCGCGGTGTGCCGGTGGATGCGGACGAGATTGAAGCGCTCATGCGCAATTGAAAGCCAGCACTTCATGTTTGAGACACTGTTCATCTCCACTGGCGTCGTCGCCTTGGCCGAGATTGGCGACAAAACGCAGCTGCTGGCCTTCATCCTTGCAGCGCGTTTTAAAAAGCCTGTGCCCATTATCTTGGGCATCTTGTGCGCCACAGTAGTCAACCACGGTCTGGCCGGGGCGCTGGGTGCTTGGATCACCAGCGCCATCACCCCCGAGACCATGCGCTGGGTGCTGGGCGCGTCGTTCATTGCCATGGCGATATGGACCTTGATTCCAGACAAAATTGAAGACGAAGAAACCCAAGTGGCCCAACGCCTGGGCGTGTTTGGTGCCACGCTGATCACCTTCTTTTTGGCCGAGATGGGCGACAAGACCCAAATCGCCACTGTGGCTATGGCCGCCAAGTTTTCCAGCCCCGTGCTGGTGGTGATAGGCACCACGCTGGGAATGCTGATTGCCGATGTGCCTGCGGTGTTTGTGGGCGACAAATTCGCCGCCAAAATTCCCATGAAACTGGTACACAGCATCGCGGCAGGCATTTTTGCGATTTTGGGCATCGCCACCTTGGCGGGTGCGGGGGCTGGTTGGGGGATCTAACGTGTGATAGCAGTCATCGACAACAAACAGGAGCGCCCATGAAAGGCATGGTTTTTACGGAATTTCTGGAGATGGTGGAGGCCAAATTTTCAGCCGATATGGTGGACGACATCATTGATGACGCCAACCTGCCTAGTGGTGGAGCCTACACCGCTGTCGGCACCTATGACCATGGTGAGCTGGTGCAAATGGTGGTGGCGCTGTCCAAGCGTACCGACATTGCTGTGCCTGCACTGGTACACACGTTTGGCGAGCATTTGTTTGGGCGCTTTTACGCACTGTTTCCTGCATTTTTTCAGGGTGTTACGTCGGCCTTGGATTTTCTGGAAGGCATCGAGACGGTGATTCATACCGAAGTGCGAAAGCTCTACCCCGACGCGCAGTTGCCGCAGTTTGATTGCACGCGTTCGGCCGACGGCCTGCAAATGCTCTACAGCTCGCCACGCCATTTTGGCGATTTGGCTGAGGGGCTGATTCGCGGTGCAGTGGCGCATTTTGGTGATCAACTGCAGATCACGCGCAACAACCAGCCCAATGGCGATATTGTGTTTGACATGCGTGCAATTGCCTGACGATGGCGGCCTGGCCATCGTCCGAGCCCAAGCCTCACGATGAGGTGGTGCGTCGTCTGGAGGCGCGCTTGGCACGCGAGCGCGCGGCGCGCAAACAAGCCGAGGCGTTGCTTGAAGAGAAAAGCCTGGCTTTGTACCAGACTAACCAGGCACTGCAAGAGAACGCTACCGGCCTGGAGCTGCGTGTTGCAGAGCGCACTGCTGCGCTGAATCTGGCCATGCGTCAGGCAGAGTCTGCCAACGAGGCGAAGAGCCGCTTTCTGGCCCTCATGAGCCACGAAATACGCACCCCCATGAACGGCGTGCTGGGACTGTCTGAATTGCTTCAGTCCACGCCACTGGACAGCCAGCAGACGATGTATGTCAAGAACATCATCAGTGCTGGCTCCACCCTGCTAACTCTGATCAATGACATCTTGGATTTTTCAAAGATCGAAGCCGGTGAAATGTCGATTGAGCAAGTGCCACTACAGCCAATGGCACTCATACGGGGAGCGCTCGACCTGCTGCTACCTCAAGCCATCGCCAAGGGCGTAGAGCTGACGCTGCAGGCGCAAGACAACATCCCTGAGGCGGTGCTTGGCGACCCCACGCGTATTCGGCAAGTGGTTTTCAACCTGATCGGTAATGCGCTCAAATTTACAGAAAACGGTCAAGTCAAGTTAGTGGTTTCGGTAGAAGAAAGTAGGCTGATATGTGCCGTGCAAGACACTGGCATTGGCATGTCGCAAGCGGTACAACAGCGGCTGTTTGAACCCTTTCGCCAAGCGGACAACTCCACGGCGCGCAAGTACGGTGGCACTGGGCTGGGCCTGGTCATTTGCAAGGCCTTGGTTGAAAAAATGGGTGGCGCGCTATCGGTACACAGTGCGCCGGGGCACGGCTCGGTATTTTCATTCGGCTTGCCAATCGTGCTTCCCGAATCGGCACACCTTCGAGCCAACAATGCGTGTGCGGACTTGCCGCCCGCAGGCAACGGCGCGCCTGCGGCCCTGTCACTGGCAAAACTTCGGGTTTTGGTAGTGGACGACCAACCTATTAATCGGCTGTTGGCACGCAGCCAGTTAACCACCATTGGCTGCGCCGCCAAAGATGAGGCAGACAACGGGGTGCGGGCACTTGAGTACTTGCGCCAGCACCCGTATGACGTAGTGCTCATGGACATGCAAATGCCCGAGATGGACGGCATTGAAGCCACACGGCTGCTTCGCCAGCTAGACCTCCCCATCCAGCCGGTGGTTATCGCCATTACAGCCAACGCATTTCCTGAAGATCGGGCAGCATGCATGGCAGCTGGCATGAACTATTTTTTGAGCAAGCCAGTAAGTGCTGAAAACCTCC
>JBEANP010000117.1:0-8394 GCA_041165385.1 Pseudomonadota bacterium
CCATACACATGCTCAATACCCGTGAAGCGCCTCGCCTCTAGGGCCACGCCCACCAGCGACTGATTGATCACTGCGGTAGGGCCACCGCCTTGGGCTACGAGAATTTTTCCAGAGGGCATGGAACTCCTTGATAGTGGTTCAAAGTCAGTTTGATGGCAGCTAATGGGTCAACATTGCCTGCGCGGGGTCTTCAGCGTTGCGCACACGTTGCGCCCAAGCAGCCAGCTTGACGGTATCGGCACGCAGCACCTCTTGCTTGACCGCCAATATCTGCGCCGGATGCATCGAAAAGCTGCGTAACCCCAAACCTAACAGCAGACGGGTGAGCGTAGTGTCGCCCGCCATCTCGCCACACACGCTGACATCTTTGCCTCGCGCACGACACTCAGCAATCGTGTTGGCTACCAGTTGCAGCACTGCGGGGTGCAAGGGGTCATAAAGATGGGCCACAGACTCGTCCGCACGGTCAATGGCCAACGTGTATTGAATCAGATCGTTGGTGCCGATAGACAAAAAATCAAAATACTTTAAGAACAGCGGCAAGCTCAACGCCGCCGCCGGTATCTCAATCATGGCACCCAGCTTGACTGGGCCGTAGGCCATGCCTTTGCGGTCTAGCATGCTGCGGGCTTGGTCAATGTGAGCGATGGTTTGGCGGATCTCACTGGCGTGCGCCAGCATAGGCACCAACAAGTGCACCTGCCCGTGCGCCGCGGCACGCAATATGGCGCGCAACTGAGTCAAAAACATAGCGGGGTCTGCCAGACTCCAGCGAATTGCGCGCAGACCCAAGGCGGGGTTTAAATGCGCATCGTCGCGCACCGAGTCGTCCAACGGCTTGTCAGCCCCCACATCGACGGTTCTGATAGTGACGGGCAGGCCTTTCATGCCTTCGACCGCTTTTTTGTAGGCCTGGTATTGCTCTTCTTCGTCGGGCAATCGCCCTTGACGCCCCATGAACAAGAACTCGCTGCGGAACAAACCAACGCCCAGTGCGCCCGCCTTGAGGGCACTAGACGCGTCTTCGGGCATTTCAATGTTGGCCAGCAACTGCACCTTTTCGCCATCCATAGTGACGGCCGGGGTGTGCAGCAGGCGTTGCAGGCGGCCACGTTCGAGCTCGCCTTGGCGCTGCTTGAAGCCGTATTCGGCCAAGATGATGGGCGACGGGTCAACGATAACCACGCCCGCATCACCGTCAATGATGACCCAATCGTCCTGGCGCACCAGTTGGCTACACGTGCGGGCGCCCACTACAGCAGGAATGTCCATGCTGCGTGCCACGATGGCGGTGTGTGAGGTCTTGCCGCCCACGTCGGTAATAAACCCGGCAAATACGCTTTGTTTGAACTGCAACATGTCCGCTGGTGACAAATCATGGGCCACCAGCACAAGTGGCACATCGACCGTGTCTTCAAGCAGCAAATCTTGTTGTAGGGCCTTACGCGCGTTGCGCGGAGTTTTTGCAACTATGGGTGAAGGTGCCCCCTTCATGGCGCGCAAAACACGCTCGCAAATTTGCTCTAAGTCGGCCTTGCGCTCGCGCAAGTAAGCGTCTTCCATTTCATCAAACTGGCGCGCTATGACCTCTAGCTGGGTGGTAAGTGCCCATTCGGCGTTGTAGAGGCGCTCTGTAATCCAGTGCTTAACGCCGCCAATAAGCTCTACGTCTTCCAGAAGCATCAAGTGCACATCCAAGAGCGCGGTGAGTTCATGAGGAGCGTCTTTGGGGCTCATGTAGGTGATGCTGGTTTGCAGGCGGTGGATTTCTTCCACCACCGCATCACGCCCTGATCGCACACGGGCAATTTCAGTCTCTATGTCCTGCGGTGCAATGAAGTAATGCGCCACATCCACCCGACTGGACGCAACCAACACAGCGCGCCCAATAGCAACGCCCCGCGATACGGTAAGCCCGTGGATGGAGAAAGTCACTCTCCCTCTCCAAATTTGTCTTGCATCAGCGTAAGGATTGCGTCCATGGCATCTTGTTCCCGCTCGCCGTGGGTCTCTATCGTTACGGTTGCACCTAGGCCTGCGGCCAGCATCATGACACCCATGATACTTTTGGCGTTTACCCGCCGCTCACCGCGTGTCATCCACACCTCGCATGGAAAGCTGCCCGCCAGCTTGGTGAGCTTTGCGGATGCGCGTGCATGCAGCCCCAGCTTATTGACTATGGTCGTTGTGGTGTTGATCATGGGGTTTGCGTGGTTGATTTTGAGGTGCCGTCACAGCGACTTGCATGATGCTCTGGATGCCGCCAGCTAGCGCGCGGGCCACCAGCACATCAAGCGGTTCCTGGCGGTAATTAACTGTGCGCAACAGCATGGGCAAGTTGACGCCCGCAACTAATCTGGAATGAACGCCATCGACCACTTTTTGCGCAACATTGCATGGCGTGGCTCCAAATATATCGGTGAGTACCAGCGTATTGGGGGTGTTGAGCTGCGAAAGCATCAGCCGTGCGGTAGCAGCAGTAGCCTCGGTAGGCTCGTTGGGGGGTACATCCAAGGCGCTGATGCCCTGCGCAGCATCTGGAAACACGTGCAACACGCCTGCGCGCAATGCGCTGGCAAGAGGTGCATGGGCGATGATCAAAATGCCGGTATTCATGGTGGCCCAAATAGTGGGCTTTGATTATGTCTTTTTTGACAATAAGAAAAAAGCGTATGCACCCACACAGCAAAGGCCATAAACCCCCATTGCCCCTTGATACGCAGACACCTCTGCCCAGCCCAGGGCTTTAAACCCATCTATCAATAGCCCGACACCCCATTGCACAGAAAATACGCCGCTGAATATAACGAGGTTGTACGCTGACAAGGCTCGCCCTGCTAGCTCGGGACGAAAAGCCATACCTACGGCGGGCTGCGCCAACGCACCTACCGTACTCGCTACACAAAATAAGGTCCAAACGAGCGCAGCGCCCGTGGATATTGCTGGACCAGCTATCACAATGATAGCAATAATGACGAATGTCAATGGAATCCCATAGGTGATCAACCGCTCGGCGCTGTACCCACGCCGCGCTAAGGCAGGGTTTGCAGAGCCCCAGGCCAAAAACGCTAGCAACATAGCGACGTTTATTTCAAACAGGCCCGTCGCAGACTGCGCAGGACTGAAGCCTGATACTTTGACCATCCAAGGCGCAGCCCACAGCGTTTGCATGGCCACCATCCCGCCGTAGTTAAAAAAGCCCAGCGGAACGAGCTTGCGAAAATAGGGGTGCCGCCAAATTTCTCCATAGCCTAAAGGCGCGTGTGGCCCAGTTACGCCATCAGAGACAGCATCCGTCTTCCGTGGTGTCCAATTTGGCACGAGGTAAAAAATCAAAGCCATAGACACCACAAACAGCGCTGCGAGTGTGAAAAAAAGTGGTCGCCAACCGACAACTGGCACAAGCCACTGGACTGGCAACGTTGATGTAACCATGCCCATAGCGCCTACCATCAGCATCCAAGAGTTAGACCGCAGTAATGTGGCTGGTTCAAACCAGCGGCGATACCCCGTCAAGGGGGCCATTAAACAGGCGCTTACGCCCACTCCGCACAATACACGCGATGCGAGTAGCCCGCCAAAGGTATCCGACTGGGCAAATGCAACGCTACCCACCACCGCAATACTCAGGAAACCTACGATCACGCTTTTGGGGCCAAATCGGTCCAGCCACGCGCCTAACGGCAACTGTGTTGCCGCAAAACCCAAAAAATAGCCACCAGCCAATAACCCAAGATCTCGGGCGTTTAGCGCAAATTCCGCCACCAAAGTGGGCGCCAAGGTCGCTGTTATGGCGCGTATAAGCGTCGACAGAAAGTAAGCAAAAGCGAAAACCGCAAATACAGCAACTGCTTTGCGCGCAGTCATGGGTGTCATTGAATCCTTAAGTCGGAGAGGAGCGACTCTGAGTGCTCAGGCGCTAAGTGGGGCGCATACACCGCTAAGTGGTATATGTCTAATCCTGCACTGAACCATACCAACTGCGCCTGCACCTCGCCACCATGGGTACGCTGCCCACTGGCCGACAGTCGCACTGCTGTACTGGCACCTTTAGGCACCAACCAAGGCAGCGTCTGCGGGGACGTTGCACGCAAGTTAGATAGTGCTACCGCTTGCCAATTTTGAACTGCATTTGGCACGCCTTCAACGCTTTTGACCTGTACGTGGCTCACCGCATAAAGCACTTCCCCCACCTCACAGCCCGCCATTTGCATCGCAACGTCGTCTTGACCGATCTTCACTGAGCGCTGAGCACGGTCTGGCTTGCACGGCAGCAGCACAGTTAGCCGGTCTAACATGACTTCGCGCCAGTTTAGCGTTGGCGTACAAGCGCACAGTACTGCTGTCAGCACAGTGCAGAAAATGAGTCGGATCACTTCAGCGCACCAAACACTTTGGTCAAAATATTGCTTCCGTACGCAACCGGGTTTTGTCGAATCTTTTTTTCTTCTTCGGAAATCATCAGAAATAGTCCGTCCAAGGCTTTGCCGGTAACGTACTGTTCGATGTTGGCATCTTCCTTTTTTACTAGTCCCATTTCAGCAGCCTTGCCCGCTATTTGGTTGTACTTGTCCGCTAAGCCTACGGTGGCCGTAGCTTGCGTGACGGCAGGCAAAAACTTCAGCGCCAAAGCAGGGCGAGTTTTGGAAGCAAAAAAGTCGGTTGCAGCAGTGTTGGAACCTGAAAGGATCGCTTTGGCATCTTGCACACTCATGGCTTGTACAGCGTTCAACAGCAGGTCTTTGGCCATGGGCATAGAAGCCTCAGCGCCGCGGTTCATGGCGGTCACCAGTTCATCCACTTTTGCGCCCTGTCCGAACGTTCTTAACAAATTTGCCGCGTCTTGCAGGTATCCAGGCAGCTGAATGCGAACTTTTTCGTTACCAAGGAATCCATTACTTGCACCTAATGTACTTATGGCGGACATTGCTCCTTTTTCTAGCGCTACTTTTAGGCCAGTAGAGGCATCAGCAGCCGACAAGTCGCTGAGAGAAAGTGCATAGGCTTTTTGCGTCGCCAATGCCGCCGTAGTGGCCCCTATTAAGCAAAGAGAATTAAACTGACGACGATCCATGACACATTCCTCACAATCAAAAAGCCGTTTGGCAGTGGCCGCAATCCTAGCTGCTGGCGCGTTCTTAGCCGGTTTTTTTCTCTTAAGTGGCAAGGAGGCCGCTCCGGCGTCTACTTTTGTTCTGCTGGATGGCTCCAAAAAACTCACATCAGACTTTAAGGGCAAGGTAACGCTGGTGAATTTCTGGGCTACAAGTTGCGTGACTTGTGTTGCTGAGATGCCAAAAATTATTTCTACTTTCGAGAAGTATAGGGCGCAAGGATACGCCACAGTAGGAGTCGCGATGCAATACGACCCACCCAGCTATGTCGTGAATTTTGTCAATACGCGCAAGGTGCCGTACGATATTGCGATTGATAACACTGGCGTGATTGCAAAAGGCTGGGGGGAAGTACAACTCACCCCCACAAGTTATCTGGTCAACAAGCGCGGGGAAATTGTTAAACGCTACATTGGTGAGCCCAACTTTGCCGAGCTGCACCAATTAATTGAAAGTCTACTCAAAGAGGTGTGATTTACTACCTCTTTGAGCGATCAATAGCTTTACAACTTGGCTTGGAAAGCGTCGTGGCAGGCCTTACAGCTACCGCCTACGGCACCCATTGCAGCTTTGATGTTATCCAAGCTGCCCGTTTTGGCTGCCGCGTTGAACTTGACCATTTCTGATTGCATTTTTTCAGCATATTCGTTGAACTTTGCTTTGTCAGTCCAGATCTCTGCTTTTGCGCGGGTTGGGATGCTGCCTTTTTCAGTACCTTCACTAAATGCACCCCATGGCAGTTTGGACACGAACTCAGCGTTGGCGGCACTCTCGGCCGCCACCCTGGCATCAAATGGAACCTTTCCTTGCGCCATTGCAGCTACACGCCCAAAGTTTTGGGCCATGATAAATAGGGCACTTTGGCGGTACTTAATGGCATCGTCTGGTTTGGCGAATTGTGCCGAAGCTGGCATAGTCAAGGTGATTGCAGAGCAGGCCAAGACGACGGATGCGAGTTTCTTCATAGGTGTTCCTAAAATAAGATTAAGGGTTGCTGACACTCGGTAGAGTGTGGGCTTTGGCGGAAGTTCGGCGTGATTGTTAGATTTAGGGAAATCCCTAGGTCGTAAAGGAGAGCGATTTTGAAAAAGGTACGTGTTTGGGATTTGCCCACCAGGCTATTTCATTGGAGCTTGGCGGCCTGCGTCATTGGCCTTGTCGTCACTGCTAATGTCGGCGGTGACGCCATGGTTTGGCACTTTAGATTGGGCTACTGTGTTCTCTCTTTGCTGCTGTTTCGATTGGTATGGGGCTTTATAGGGGGCTATTGGTCACGCTTCGGCAGCTTTACCCCCTCGCCCACCACACTGATTCGCTACTTGAAAGGCAACGGTGACCCCCATCACTCGGTGGGCCATAACCCGCTCGGGGCTCTTTCGGTATTGGCACTTTTGTTCTTTTGCTTTGCCCAAGCAGCCATCGGCTTGATTAGTGATGATGAGATTGTCGCTGCGGGCCCATTGGTCAGCAAAGTCCCCATGGCCTGGGTGCCTATCGCAACATTTATCCACACTGAAGTCACTAAGGTAGTTTTGATCGTCCTCGTATTTCTGCACCTGGCTGCCATCCTATGGTACCGATTTAAAAAGGGCGAGAACCTGATTACACCCATGATCATGGGCGACAAAGAGTTGCCAGAAATCACAGCTGTGTCGCACGACACCGCGGCAAGTCGTGCAGTGGCTGCAGTGGTATTGCTGCTGTGCGCGGGTGTGGTCAACGCGATGTTGTGGTGGGCAGCGTAGCAGCGGGCCAGTTTAATTGACTTCACGCACCACGGTTATTGCCGCGCAGACCGAAGCCCATTGGGAAGCTGCACGATGTCTATTTAGAGAATATGCCGAGTCAATTGGGGTTGACTTATGTTTTCAGGACTTTGATAACGAACTGAAATCTTTGCCGGGGTACTATGCCATTCCCCGAGGTGTTCTATTGATCGCACTCTACGACGGCCATTGGGCTGGCTGCTGCGCGCTCAGACCGCTAGACAGCGTCGACTACGCCAACGCCTGCGAAATGAAGCGCCTCTATGTGCGCGCAGCATTCAGAGGGCTTGGCATTGGCAGACTTCTGGCCGAAGTCATTTTGGAACACGCAAGGCTCGCTGATTACGCCAGCATTCTTCTTGACACACTGGATGACATGGAGTCTGCCAGAGCTCTGTACGAAGAACTTGGTTTTGAAGAAATACCGCCCTACTATTTCAACCCCATTGCAGGGTCGCACTACCTGAAGGCTAGCTTATAGGGCGGTTGGTGCTTATGCTTTGGCTTGAGTCAACAGTGTGGCAGCGTCGCTCACTTCAAATTTGCCTGGACCTTCAATATTCAAAGAAGTAACTTTTCCATCTTTGATCAGCATTGAGTAGCGATTGCTACGCAAGCCCATACCGCGTCCAGTCAAATCCAGAGTAAGCCCAGTGGCCTTGGCAAATGTCGCATCGCCGTCACCCAACATGCGGACCTTGCCCGCCGTGTTTTGGGCGCGTGCCCAAGCACCCATGACAAATGCGTCGTTGACGCTAACGCACCAAATTTCATCCACGCCAGCCGCTTTAAATTCTTCAAAAGAATCTACGTAGCCGGGCACGTGCTTAGCGGAGCAGGTCGGAGTAAAAGCACCTGGAAGTGCAAACAATGCGATGGTCTTGCCGGCGGTGGCCTTTGCTACATCAACTGCGTTAGGGCCAATACTGCAGCCTTCGCCTTCGATTTCTGAATACTCCATGAGAGTGGCTGCGGGAAGACTATCACCTACTTGAATCATATGTACTCCTAGATTTGTACTTACCAATGAAAACGGCCCACATTGTGGGCCGTTTATAAAAGTGATGCAGTATGTTAGGCCAATAGGCTTAAACCGCAATCGCCTTCTGTACCAAACGGGTTGCTACCCAGTTCTTGGTTTTAGAAATCGGACGGCTTTCCGTGATTTCAATCATGTCACCCATCTTGTACTCACCCTTTTCGTCATGGGCGTGGTACTTGCTGGATTTTCCGACAATCTTGCCGTAGAGCTCGTGTTTAACACGGCGCTCAATCAGCACTGTGACTGTCTTAGCACGCTTATCGCTGACCACCTTGCCAATCAAAGTGCGCTTGAGGGATTTTTTAGCTTCCGTCATTTATCGCTCCTTATTTGGCGGATGTTTCAACGCTTTGCTTTTGCACAAGAATAGTCTTGGCGCGAGCAATATCACGGCGCGCAGAGCGCAGCGTAGCGGTGTTGGTGATTTGTTGCGTGGCTTTCTGCATACGCAAGCCAAAGTGTGCTTTTTGCA
>JBEANP010000118.1:0-8363 GCA_041165385.1 Pseudomonadota bacterium
CTCCAACTGAATGCGGATGGTGTCATCCGGCAAACCTTCGGGGTGCACCTTGGTTACCGCGCCAGAAAGCATGGCACCTACGGAGCGGTTGACATTGCGTGCCATTTCCATGAACTGCACGCGTTCACCATTGTCGATAGCAGCACGACTCTTGGCGATGAGCACGTTGTCCAGCGCTTTTTCCAGACCGTGGTCTTGGGTCAGTGTTTGGAAACGTGGCACATCGGCAGGTACCTGGGGTTGGGCAAACAAACGGCTGAAATCCAGGCCCTGGGCTTTCCAGTGCTCTATGCCTTTGCGCATGTCCAGCAGGTCGGCGCGGCCAATCAGGTCGTCAAACTTGCGGATACCCAACTGGGCCATGATCTGACGTACCTCTTCGGCAATAAAGAAGAAATAGTTCACTACATGCTCAGGCTTGCCAGAGAACTTTTGGCGCAAGACGGGGTCTTGTGTCGCCACGCCCACGGGGCAGGTGTTGAGGTGGCATTTGCGCATCATGATGCAGCCTTCTACCACCAGCGGTGCAGTGGCAAAGCCAAACTCGTCCGCACCCAACAATGCGCCGATAGCTACGTCACGACCCGTCTTCATCTGGCCATCAGCCTGCACACGAATGCGGCTACGCAGTCGGTTCAGCACCAGGGTCTGCTGGGTTTCAGCCAGGCCGATTTCCCAAGGGCTCCCGCAATGCTTGATGGACGACCAGGGCGACGCACCGGTACCGCCGTCGTGGCCCGCGATCACCACATGGTCTGCCTTGCACTTGGCAACGCCGGCAGCGATGGTGCCCACACCGATTTCAGACACCAATTTGACGCTGATGCCGGAGTGCGGTGCCACATTCTTCAGATCGTGAATCAGTTGTGCCAAGTCTTCGATCGAATAGATGTCATGGTGCGGTGGGGGCGAAATCAGGCCCACACCGGGCACCGAGTGGCGCAAACGGCCGATGTACTCAGACACCTTGCCACCGGGTAACTGACCACCCTCACCTGGCTTGGCACCCTGAGCCATTTTGATCTGAATCTGGTCGGCACTGTTCAAGTACTCGGCAGTCACACCAAAGCGACCGGACGCCACCTGCTTGATGCGCGAGCGCAAGCTGTCACCGGCGTTCATGGGGATATCGACTTCCACCACGTCTTTGCCGATGATGTCGGCCATGGTCTGGCCTTGCTTGATCGGGATGCCTTTGAGCTCTTGGCGGTAACGCGCGGGGTCTTCACCGCCCTCACCTGTGTTGCTCTTGCCGCCAATGCGGTTCATGGCAATGGCCAGCGTGGCGTGGGCTTCGGTAGAAATCGAACCCAGGGACATGGCGCCGGTCGCAAAGCGCTTGACGATTTCTTTAGCCGACTCCACCTCATCCACGGGAATCGCTTTACTTGGATCGATCTTGAACTCAAACAAACCGCGCAAGGTGAGATGTCTTTTGCTCTGGTCGTTGATCAGCTGGGCGTACTCTTTGTAGGTGTTCCAGTTGTTGGCGCGGGTGGAGTGCTGCAACTTGGCAATCGCATCGGGCGTCCACATGTGCTCTTCGCCACGGGCGCGCCAGGCGTACTCACCGCCCGCATCCAGTGCGTTGGCCAGCACTGGATCTGAGCTGAAAGCTGCCTTGTGCATGCGAATAGATTCTTCGGCAATCTCAAAGATGCCGATGCCTTCCACACGGCTGGGTGTGCCGGTGAAGTACTGGGAAATGGTCTCTGTGGACAGACCAATCGCCTCGAACAACTGCGCGCCGCAGTAGCTCATGTAGGTGCTCACGCCCATTTTGGACATGATCTTGGACAAGCCCTTACCGACGGCTTTGACGTAGTTGTAGATGGCCTTCTCGGCGCTCAGATCGCCAGGCAGGTCTTGGTGCATGCTGGCCAGAGTTTCCATGGCCAGGTAAGGGTGCACTGCTTCGGCGCCGTAGCCCGCCAGCACTGCGAAGTGGTGCACTTCGCGGGCGGTGCCCGTTTCGACCACCAAGCCAGCGGTGGTGCGCAAACCTTCGCGCACCAAATGCTGGTGCACTGCGGACAGTGCAAGCAGTGCAGGAATCGCCACCTGGACTTCGCCTATCGCACGGTCACTAATGATGAGAATGTTTTTACCACCCCTGATAGCGTCCACCGCTTCAGCGCACAAAGATGCCAGCTTGGCCTCCACACCCTCGCTGCCCCATGCCAATGGGTAGGTAATGTCGAGCACGTAGCTGCGGAACTTACCATTGGTGTGGGCTTCAATGTCGCGCACCTTGGCCATGTCGGCAAAGTTCAGCACTGGCTGGCTGACCTCCAGTCGCATTGGCGGGTTGACTTGGTTGATGTCCAGCAGATTGGGCTTGGGGCCAATGAAGGACACCAACGACATCACAATCGCTTCGCGAATCGGGTCAATGGGCGGATTGGTCACCTGTGCAAACAACTGCTTAAAGTAGCTATACAAAGGTTTGTTCTTATCACTCAAAACAGCCAAGGGGCTGTCATTTCCCATGGAGCCAATGGCTTCTTCGCCAGCGGTGGCCATGGGGGCAATCAAAAACTTCAAGTCTTCTTGGGTGAAACCAAACGCTTGTTGGCGGTCTAGCAGGCTCACCTTGTCATTCACTCGCTTGGGCTTGACGCCAGTCACCAGTTTGCTAAATGCATCGTCTTTGCGGCGCTCGGCAAAAGACACGTCATCGAGTTTGATACGCAGGTTTTCAATCCACTGCTTGTAGGGCTTGCTGTTGGCGAGATTAGCTTTTAGCTCCTCATCGTCAATCATGCGACCTTGTTCCAAATCGATCAGGAACATCTTGCCGGGCTGCAGACGCCATTTGCGCACGATTTTGTTTTCGGGCACGGGCAATACACCAGATTCGGAGCCCATGATGACCAGGTCGTCGTCCGTAATGCAATAACGCGAAGGACGCAGGCCATTGCGGTCCAGCGTGGCACCAATCTGGCGGCCATCCGTAAACACGATACTGGCTGGGCCGTCCCATGGCTCCAGCATGGCGGCGTGGTATTCGTAAAAGGCCTTGCGGCGCTCGTCCATGGTGGTGTGCTGCTCCCAAGGCTCGGGAATCATCATCATCACGGCTTGGCTGATGGGGTAACCAGCCATAGTCAACAGCTCAAGGCAATTGTCAAACGTAGCGGTGTCCGACTGATCGGCAAAACTGATGGGGTACAGTTTTTGCAAATCCGCGCCCAGCACGGGGGACGACATCACGCCTTCGCGCGCCTTCATCCAGTTGTAATTGCCCTTAACAGTGTTGATTTCACCGTTGTGCGCCACATAACGATACGGATGGGCCAATGGCCATTCGGGGAAGGTATTGGTGGAGAAGCGCTGGTGCACCAAACCCAGGGCCGACACGCAGCGTGCGTCTTCCAGATCTTTGAAATACACCCCCACTTGGTCGGCCAGCAACAGGCCTTTGTAAACCACAGTGCGGCTGCTCATGCTGGGCACGTAATATTCTTTGCTGTGCTTGAGCTTGAGGGCTTGAATGTTGGCGCTGGCTGTTTTACGAATGACATACAGCTTGCGCTCCAGCGCGTCCTGCACAATCACGTCGTTGCCACGGCCGATGAACACTTGGCGCAGCACAGGCTCTTTCTCACGCACAGTGGGCGACATGGGCATGTCGCGGTTGACTGGCACATCGCGCCACCCCAAAAGCACCTGACCTTCGGCCTTGATAGCGCGTTCCATCTCTTGCTCGCAAGCCAGACGGGAAGCACTTTCCTTGGGCAGGAACACCATGCCAACGCCGTACTCGCCTTGCTGGGGCAACGTAACGCCTTGGGCGGCCATTTCTTCGCGGTACAGGGCGTCGGGCAGCTGAATCAAAATGCCAGCGCCATCGCCCATCAGCTTGTCAGCACCCACGGCACCCCGGTGGTCCAAGTTTTCCAGTATCTTGAGTGCGTTCTTGACAATGCTGTGGCTCTTTTCGCCACGGATATGGGCCACAAAGCCCACACCACAAGCATCGTGCTCATTGGCACCAGAATAAAGACCGTGATCCTGAAGATGTTTGATTTCGGCAGCCGTAGTCATGGCGCACTCCTATATTGCATGGGGGAAAAAGAGTTTAGTGCACCGCAACAATAATGCCAAGACATTTAATAGGGGTCGGATTCCAATTTAAATCCCTAATTTAGTTCTTCAATTAATATGGGGACACATCAAAATTGATAGCTACTCATGCAAGCCAATCGGGCGCTACAGGCAAATTAGGCTTATATTTTTGAAGCTAAAGAAGGACGCCCGGCCGTGGTGGGCTGGACGCGGCGCGGCGTTAATTTCTGCAAATTGTCGATAAAATCCGCATCGCCCAAGGCCCAGCCTTTGAGCGTGGAGTCTGTCAATTGCGTTAACTGCTGCCCAGACAGCCCCGTGTGCACCAATTCGGCGTACGCGGCCTCCCGGGAAAACGGCGTGTTACCCAGCTCCCAATACTGCGGGTGTGGGGTAATCAATTTGTCAATTTTTCGCCCGATGTAGTGATTGAAGCTAGACCATTCGTAGTCTGCAACGTTAACTGACAAACCAGCACGTACAGGATTGAGATCAATGTAGGCCATGCAAGCCAGCAAATAGCGCTGTGTTTGTATCACCGTAGATTTGTAGCGCCCCTCCCACAGGGTGCCGCTGCGTCCGTACAAATCGTTGAAATAGCGCACATAGCTCCTACCCACGGACTGCATCATTTGGGGCAACGTATCGGCAGTTTGTGGTGTCACCAGCAAATGAAAGTGGTTGCCCATCAGTACATAGCTGTGTACGACGACACCAAAGCGGCTTGCATTTTCACGCAGCAACTCCAGCATGCGGACGTAATCCGCACGGTCCTGAAAGATGGGTTGCCGGTTGTTACCGCGCTGGATGACGTGGTGGGGGTAGCCCGCCAGGGATAATCGAGGAAGCCGCGCCATAGGCTTACAGCACTTGGCAGTCCTACTTAGGCGCTTTGGTCACACGCACTTTACTACCCGTGGTCACAATAATCACCGGGTCGCCAGCCACCAGCACTTCAGCGGCCTTGGCCTGCACGATGGCACGACGTTCACCATTTTTGAGCTGCACCAAAATCTCGACAGCGTCTTCGCGCGTGCTAAATCGCTCGATGGCATTGCCGGCGGCAGCCCCTGCAACGCCCGCCAAAACGCCCAATATTTGTGACTCGCGCTGTACACCGCTACCGGCATAACCGCCAACAGCACCAATCACTCCACCGGCGACCCCACCAATGCCCGACTGGCTGCCATCCACGGTGACAGTACGAACCGACAGCACTACGCCGTCTTGCACTTGCGCCATGCGCTGGGCATCACCGCGCTGAATAACGTCCGGGCTGCTGGTGGCGCAGGCGGCCAAAAATACCGTTACCAATGCCACGAAGGACACGTTAAAAATACGTTTCATAAATTTTCTCCACCCACTAAAAGCTGTGGGACTCAGTGGCTTTGAACGCTTGAGTCCTGAATTTGGTTGTCTTGCGCATTGTCGCCGGGCAATGTAAACCGTGTGTCAAGCAGCTCCGAAAGCCCGAATTCTTTCAGAATGGCCTGCAATCGTTGGGCAGAAGCGCGTTTGTGTTGGCCGGTGTAGCGGGCCAAAATCAACTCGTTTTTCATGCTGTGCTCCCAGCCCACGAGCTCTGTCACAGTCACCTGGTAGCCATGCGCTTCCAAGTACAAACATCGCAGAACATTGGTCAGCTGGCTGCCCATTTCGCGGGTGTGCAGCGGGTGGCGCCACAGCTCAGCCAGCGGAGTGCGGTTAAGCGATAGCGCTTTGTTTTGACCCAAATGGCGCGCCACCTCGGCCTGACAGCAAGGCACCAGAACAAAGGCGCGCACTCGCTTTTGCAATCCAAAGGCAATAGCGTCATCGGTGGCGGTATCGCAAGCATGCAGCGCGGTAACTACGTCGACCCGCGCCGGCAGCAGGTCTGATTTGGCCGAATCGGCTACGCTGAGGTTGAGGAATGACATGCGCTGAAAGCCAAGCCGCTGCGCCAGCGCGGTAGATTTCTCCACCAGCTCGGGCCTGGTCTCTATCCCGTACAGATGGCTGTGGGCAAGGTGCTTGAAGTACAGGTCGTACAGAATAAAGCCCAAGTACGACTTGCCCGCGCCATGGTCGGCTAGCGTGAGCGTGTCGCCCGGTTTAGTTGGCAACTCTTGCAGCAATTTATCGATGAACTGATACAGGTGGTACACCTGTTTGAGCTTGCGCCTGGAGTCTTGGTTGAGTTTGCCCTCACGGGTCAGGATGTGCAGCTCTTTGAGCAGTTCTATGGACTGCCCTGGGCGCAGCTCAGCGGCCAGCGGGTTGGCGTCAGATGCTTTGGGGGCGCGTGCAGTGGAAGCAGATTTCTTCATGGTGTGATCTTGCCACGGCTTGAAAGCCCCAAGGCTTGCCAACCTTCCAGCCCGATTACCTGTAAGGTCTCAATATTTTTTTCAAAAATCATTTCAGCGTTGGGAAAGGCCTCTACCGCCCTGGCAATGCTGTCTTCGCGAATCAAATGCAGCATGGGAAACGGTGCGCGGTTGGTGTAGTTACTAATGTCGTCCACCTCGGTTCCGGCAAATTGAAAATCTGGGTGAAAGCTGGCAATTTGTATAACCCCTTCCAAGCCCAGTTTGCGCAGCACCTTGTTGGCGCGGGCTTGAAAGTCGTTGAACTCCCAAAATTCTGGCATGCACTGTGGCGCAACCAGCAAAGTGGTGTCGCGAAGTTGTGGATCAAAAGCCTGCAATGCGGCGAGTTCGGTAGCCAACTCGCCTAACAGATCGGCTGACTCAACACTGTGACTGATGGCGTAGTGAATTTGTCCCTTGGCATGCACACCTTTGGCAAAAGGGCACAAATTCAGACCGATTACAGCTTTCTCGAGCCACGCCACGGTCTGGGCAAGCACCTGGGCATCCGATAGCGATGCAATGGTGGTCACGGCCTTAGACATTAGAGTTAAGTAAGCGCTTGCCGAACAGCCGCTCGTGCTCGCGCAACGCAAAACGGTCGGTCATACCAGCAATATAGTCCGCCACCACGCGCTGGACCGAACTTGCCGATGGAGGCATGGGAGCCTGTGCGACAGAGCGCGCAGCCCTGTCGGTAAAACTTGCCTGCATTTGGGCTGGCTGTTCGCAATATGCCTCAAACAACTCTGCGACAACCTGCTTGGCGCGCACCATGGTGTCGACGACCTGCGGATGCCGGTAAAGATGCTGAAACAAAAAGGACTTCAGTTCTAACGACTGGACCCGCATCGCGTCAGTAAATTGCACCAGCGGCCCTTGCAATCTTGCCGTCTCAGCCGTGAGCGGGCCTGTACGGTTCAGTGCACTTTGGGTCGCTTCGACTACGTCGTACACTTGGCTGCTAAGCATCAAGCGAATAGACTCGTACATGAGCCGGCGCGCTTGAGAAGGCTGGCTCAAATGTGCGTGCGAAGCCAGCGCCAATTGGCAAAAATGGTTAAACAAGGGCACCCCTTGCATTTGCTCCATGGTAATGAGCCCGGAGCGAATGCCGTCATCAATGTCATGGGCGTTGTAGGCAATTTCATCCGCCAAGTTGCAAAGTTGTGCCTCCAAACTTGGCTGCGTGCGTTGAATAAAGCGAGCACCCACCCCACCGCATCCATCCGCATAAACGGGCTCTGCAGCTTCCAGGGCTTGTGCATTTGGGCGCGAACAATGCTTCAAAATGCCCTCTCGTGTTTCGAAACACAAGTTCAGCCCGTCAAATTCAGGATAGCGCTCCTCCAAATGGTCAACAACCCGCAGGCTCTGCAGGTTGTGTTCGAATCCCCCATAAGAAGCCATACATTGGTTCAAGGCATCTTGCCCCGCATGTCCAAAGGGGGTGTGACCCAGGTCGTGCGCCAGCGCAATTGCCTCCACAAGATCTTCATTGAGCTTCAATGAACGCCCAATGGAGCGCCCCAACTGCGCCACCTCAAGCGAATGCGTCAACCGCGTACGAAACAAATCGCCTTCGTGATTCAAAAATACCTGCGTCTTGTAAACAAGCCTGCGAAACGCCGTTGAATGAACGATTCGATCACGGTCTCGCTGAAACTCCGTGCGTGTGGGCGCAGGGGCCTGGACATAGCGCCGCCCACGCGAGTCAGCAGACTTGCACGCATAGGTCGCCAAAAGTTGATTTATCATAAATTGCCGGCTAGCGCTCGTGATTACTGAGTAAGCAGCTATGAATTAGATAGCAACTAACCACAACATGCATCAATCACTTCACGCACCAGAGAGTCACTAGCACCTTGCATACTCGCCTGACCCGGCTCAGTGATCACCACGAATCGCATTTCCCCAGCAATCGATTTTTTGTCGAGTCGCATA
>JBEANP010000119.1:0-8237 GCA_041165385.1 Pseudomonadota bacterium
TGATGCGTGTATTTCCCAGTAGTCGCGGCTCACAAACTTGCGGATCAGCTCTTCACGCTCGACCACCACGCTTAAAGTCGGGGTTTGTACCCGCCCTACGGTAGTTAGGAAGAAACCACCATCCCGGCTATTAAAGGCAGTCATCGCTCGCGTGCCATTGATGCCCACCAGCCAGTCCGCCTCAGAGCGGCAACGGGCGGCGTCGGCCAGCGGCTGCATCTGGGCATTGGTGCGCAGGTGCGCAAAGCCGTCGCGAATGGCTTGCGGCGTCATCGACTGCAGCCACAGGCGGCTGACGGGTTTGCCCAAAGGTTTTGCACCCCCCGCGTATTGCTCAATCAGGCGGAAGATGAGTTCACCCTCGCGGCCCGCGTCGCAGGCGTTCACCAGCTTGTCCACGTCCTTGCGTTTGGCCAGCTTCACCACCGCGTTCAGGCGCGTTTTGGTCTTGTCCACCGGCTTGAGGTCGAAATGAGGTGGGATCACCGGCAGGTTGGCGAAGCTCCATTTGCCGCGCTTGACGTCAAACTCTTCGGGCGCCTGAATCTCCACCAAGTGGCCTACAGCGCTAGAGACCACATAGGTGTCACTCTCAAAGTACTCGTCGTGCTTCTCAAACTTGCCCGCAGTGGGAGTCAGCGCCCGCACGATGTCTTGGGCGACCGACGGCTTTTCTGCAATAACTAGTGTTTTGTTGAAAACGGTGTTTTTCATCTGACTACAATCCAATCCTCGCGTGCGCGCAGGCGCGCACTTGCACACGCAGGCACGCACACATGCGCGCCCATACGATTCACCATACCAAATTTTTGAGCCGTGGCCAAAAACCCCACAGTTTCCTCCAACCGCAGAATTCAAACCCGCCGATCCGGCGTGCATGGCAAAGGCGTGTTTGCGGTGCAAGATATTGCTGAAGGTGAAACCATCATTGAATATGTGGGCGAGATCATCAGTTGGGACGAGGCGCAAGATCGCCACCCCCACGACCCGCAAGACCCCAACCACACGTTTTATTTTTCGCTCGATGATGGCAATGTGATTGATGCCCTGTTCGGCGGTAACTCATCGCGATGGATTAACCATTCTTGCGACGGTAACTGCGAGGCCGACGAAGAGCATGGCCGTGTGTACATCAAAGCCCTGCGCAATATCCAGGCCGGCGAAGAGTTGAACTACGACTATGGTCTTGTCCTCGACGAGCCATACACGAAGAAGCGCAAGGCCGAATACCCCTGCTGGTGCGGCTCCAAGTCGTGCCGCGGCACGCTCCTCGCTCCCAAAACGGGCAGGAAGTAAGACGTGGGTGCCATCTGGCCCGCTGAGGCAATTTGGGAGGCGGTGTTTCCTTTGTTGCCAGACTTTACGGTTGAAATTCTTCCGGAGATCGACTCCACCAACACCGAGTTGATGCGCCGTGCCCACGCCGGGCAGCGCCACTCGGTGTTACTGGTGGCCGAACGCCAAACCGCGGGGCGAGGCCGGTTGGGGCGTGATTGGCACAGCGACACCCAAGGCCGTGGTACCACGCTTACGTTTTCGTTAGGCCTGCGTTTGAGCCCGGTCGATTGGTCAGGGCTGTCGTTAGCCGTGGGACTGTCGGTGGCGCAAAGCCTGCACCCGAAGGTGCAAATCAAATGGCCCAATGATCTGTGGCTGTTCGAGCGTAAGTTGGCAGGCATCTTGATTGAAACCGCCACTTGGGACGGAGAGCGCTACGCAGTGATTGGCATTGGTATTAATATCGTTGCGGGGTCCGCGGAGGGCTTGCGCACTGCGCCTGCAGGGCTGAGCGAGCTGCTTGCAGGTGTACAGGCGCCTGATGTGTTGGGGCAAATCGTGGCGCCCTTGGTGCGCGATGTTGTGCGCTTTTCCAGCGCCGGATTTGCACCGCTGGTGCCTGCTTTTTCTAGCCGTGATGTGTTGCTGGGCCGCGAGGTGGTGTGCACGGATGGCTCCACGGGCTGGGCTCGTGGGGTTGACGCGACGGGGGCACTCATGTTGCAAACCACTGTTGGAGTGAAAGCCATTACCAGTTCCGAGGTAAGCGTCAGACCCGTAAACACACCCTTGCTGCATTTGTACTGATCATGCGTTTGATTGTTTTACTTCTATTGCTGGCCAATGGTTTGTACTTTGCTTGGAGCCAGGGTTTGATGCGCGCCTATGGTTTTGCGCCGGTGCAGCAAAGCGAGCCGCACCGGCTTGCAAATCAAATTCATCCATCAACGTTGCGTTTGTTGTCAGCACAAGAAACGCAAACGCTGGATGCTCAATTGCAAGCCGCCAAGTTGCCTAAGACGTGTTTGCAAGCAGGCCCGTTTGATGCAACCCAGTCGACTGTCTTGCGGGCCGTGTTGGAGACCAGTTTTCCAGTCGGTTCATGGCAATTGGACGCTCAAACATCGCCTGAGCGGTGGATTATTTACATGGGAAAATTCTCAACACAAGAGGCGCTGGCGAAGAAAAAGCAGGAACTATTGTCCATCCGTATCACCACGCTGCCACTGCAAAATGCAGACCTTGAGCTGGGCCTTTCTTTGGGGCATTTTGATTCGCAGGCTAGTGCTACCGCGGCGTTGCTCGAATTGAATAAGCGCGGTTTGCGCACGGGGCGGGTGGTGATGGAGTCGGCGCAAGCCCAGGTCCATCAGCTTAAGTTTGGTGGACTAACTGAAGCATTGAAGCCCAGGCTGTCGGAAGTCAAAGCCGCTTTGGCGGGCAAGCCGTTGCTACCTTGCGATGGCTCAAGTCGGTAGGATTTCGCTATCGAGATTGCGATTAAAGCGCACAGTAAAGCATGCCCCTGGCGATGTGTGGCCGGGTTTACTGTCTTCTACCGTGACTGTGGCGTGGTGCTGGCGTGCAATTTCTAGCACGATAGGCAAGCCCAGGCCCGAGCCATCTGCCTCGGTGCCCAGTGCCCTGTAGAAGGGTTGAAACACCAGTTCGCGCTCTGCCAGAGCAATGCCAGGCCCAGAGTCTTCCACTTGCAAAACCAGTACGCGGCTAAAGGGGTCTATCAATACCCGCGCCGTGATCACGCCGGGTTTCTCTGGACTAGACGGGGTGTAGTTGATGGCGTTGTCCACTAAATTGCGGATCATTTCTTTGAGCAGCGTGGGGTTGCCGATGACGGTCACGCCGTCGCTGTTGGGTTCAGCGCCCTCGTAGCCCACATCAATGGATTTATCCATCGCGCGCGGCACGCAGTCCCGAATGACATCCATTGCCAGTCGTGCAAAGTCGCACGCCTGATGGCTCAATACCGAACCACTGCTTTCGGCCCGCGCCAGTGCCAAGAGTTGATTCACCGTATGGGTAGCCCGAATGCTGGAGCGGCCAATTTGACGCAGCGATTGCTTTAAGTCTTCGGCGCTGCCGCCTTCGCGTTGCGCTAAGTCGGCTTGCATGCGTAATCCCGCCAACGGGGTTTTTAATTGATGCGCAGCATCGGCTAAAAAGCGTTTTTGGGTGGCAATAGAGTCTTTTAAGCGCATCAGTAAGTCATTCACTGACGATACAAGCGGCACCACCTCCAGCGGGACAGCTTCCACGTCCAGAGGGCTCAGGTCATCGGGGTCGCGTGCGCGAATGCGTTCCTCTAACCGGTTGAGTGGCTTGATAGCCTGTACCAGTGCCAACCACACCAACAGCACCGCAAGTGGCAACACCACAAATTGCGGCAGCATGACACCTTTGACAATCTCTGTAGCGAGTACCGAGCGCTTGTCCATGGTTTCAGCAACTTGAACCAAGGCAGGGCGCAATTGCGGCGCATCCAGGCGGACCCACATATATGCTATTTTGAGCTGGGTGCCTTGAAGTTCGGCATCGCGCATGCGCACTTCGCCGGGTGGCACCTTCTCGTCTTCCGGGGGCAAAGGGAGGTTGCGTTCGCCACTCAAAAACTCGCCGTTAGAACCGAGAACTTGGTAGTACACCATATCAGCGTCATCGGCACGCAAGAGTTCGCGCGCTGGCAGGGGTAGTACAAACTGAGCGCGGTTGTGCTTGACCGTAATGAGTTGTGCAAGCGCGCCTACGTTGTATTCCAGCGCGCGATCAAAAGGTTTGCCGGCAATGCCTTGTGCCACCAACCAAGTCAGCACCAAGCTAATGGGCCAAAGCAGCAACAGAGGCGTGAGCATCCAGTCCAGGATTTCCCCGAACAGGCTGCGTTGCTCACGTTGGAATATTTTCAAGGGTTTATTTTTTCCAAACAGTACCCTAAGCCGCGCACTGTGGCGATGCGAATCGGGCCTTTTTCAATTTTTTTGCGCAGGCGGTGGATATACACCTCAATGGCGTTATTGCTCACCTCTTCGCCCCACTCACACAGGCGCTCTACCAATTGGTCTTTGCTTACCAAGCGGCCAGCGCGCTGCAGCAGCACTTCCAGCAAGCCCAACTCGCGGGCAGAGAGTTCAACCATCTTGCCGTCGATGGTGGCTACGCGTCCTGCCTGGTCATAAGTCAATGGGCCATGTTTGATGCTGCTGCTGGTTGCGCCCATGCCACGGCGCACCAAGGCGCGAACGCGCGCCTCCAACTCTTGCAAGCTGAAAGGCTTGGCCATGTAGTCATCCGCGCCATAGTCCAACCCCTTGACGCGTTCTTCCACGCTGTCCGCGGCGGTCAAGATCAGCACAGGTAGTGAAGAGCCCCGACCACGCAGTTTTTTGAGTACTTCCAGACCGTGCATTTTGGGCAGGCCCAAGTCCAAAATCAGCAAGTCAAATTCAGTATTGGTCATGAGCGCCGCATCGGCCTCCGAGCCGCTGGCCACGTGGTCAACGGCAGCTCCTGCGCTGCGCAGCGCGCGTAGCAAGCCATCGGCAAGAACCTGGTCGTCTTCGGCAATCAAAATTCGCATGGTGTCTCCTTGTTATCTTACGATTTTAGGCTCGTCATCAGGTTGGCACTTAATGGGCGCAGTAGGCTTCTAGCCCCAACACAATGACAGTGGCAACTTCGGGGCTGGTGGCGTTGCGCATTTCGTCTTCGGCCTGCGCCACGGCCTGCTCATGGGCCTTGAGCCATGCTAGCCCCGTAGATGTGAATTGCACCAGACGCGCTCGTCCATCGTTGGCGTCGTCCTCACGCACTACGAGCCCCCATGCCTCACACTGGCTGACCAACGTGCCCATGGCCTGTTTGGTCATGCCGGCGCGCTCTGCCAGTTCGGTCAGGCGAGCGCCCTGCAATGCAAGGTGGCGGGTGATGTGAATATGCGCTGCTCCCACCTGCCCACGCGCTACCAGGTTCGATAGGCCTAGCGGTACGCCAGGATTGCGCGCCATAAGTTCCATAACCCGCGCATCAAAGCGTTCTATCGCCATGCGCAGCCAATGCCCCACATGGTTGTGTCGCCACGAATCAGAGGCTGGGTCGATGCTGTTTTTCATTACTGCAAATAGTAATACAAACTGACTAAAAAAACAGTTTACTGATTTCAATAGGGTGCATTAAACTACTGTTCAAGCATCCAGCCTGTAATGAACCTCAGTGGTTTGGCCGGATGCCTTGATGCACTAACCAATTGATTTTCAAGGAGTTTTCCATGGACGCACCCGTCAAGAACCCAAACAATACCAACGGCGCTAACAGCGAAAAGGCCAAGGCCTTGCAAGTGGCGCTGGCCCAAATTGAGAAGCAGTTTGGCAAAGGCACCATCATGCGGTTGGGCGAAGGTGAAGTGATTGAAGACATCCAAGTGGTGTCTACCGGATCTTTGGGGCTGGACATTGCCTTGGGCGTTGGTGGTCTGCCCCGTGGCCGTGTGGTGGAAATTTACGGACCAGAGTCGTCCGGCAAAACCACACTGACCCTGCAAGTGGTTGCAGAAATGCAAAAGCAAGGTGGCCAATGTGCGTTTGTGGATGCCGAGCACGCGCTGGATATTCAATACGCCCAAAAACTGGGCGTCAACTTGCAAGACCTGCTGATCAGCCAGCCCGACACAGGTGAGCAAGCCCTAGAGATTGTGGACAGCTTGGTGCGATCGGGTGCGGTGGATCTGATCATCGTGGACTCTGTGGCGGCTTTGACCCCAAAGGCCGAGCTGGAAGGCGAAATGGGCGACAGTCTGCCCGGCTTGCAAGCCCGTTTGATGAGCCAGGCCCTGCGCAAGCTCACTGCCCACATCAAGAAGACTAACTGCATGGTCATCTTTATCAACCAGATTCGCATGAAGATTGGCGTGATGTTTGGCTCACCAGAGACCACTACCGGTGGCAATGCACTCAAGTTCTATGCCTCGGTGCGTTTGGACATTCGCCGCACCGGCACCATCAAGAAAGGCGAGGAAGCCATTGGCAATGAAACCAAGGTCAAGGTAGTCAAGAACAAGGTGGCACCTCCGTTCAAGACAGCAGAGTTTGATATTTTATTTGGTGAAGGTATCAGCCGCCACGGCGAGATCATCGATATGGGCGTGAACGCGCACATCCTCGAAAAATCAGGTGCTTGGTACGCCTACAACGGCGAAAAAATTGGCCAAGGCCGCGACAACGCCCGTGAATTTTTGCGTGAGAACCCCGACTTGTCGATCGAGATTGAAAACAAAGTGCGCACTTCGTTGGGCATTCCATTGCTGCCTGTGGCTGAGCCAGAAGTTAAGGCCAAAGCTAAGAAGGCTGAGAAGGCAGATAAGCCTGAATAAGTATCAAATAGGTCGCTAGCCCCCGCTCTGTATGTGTAATCAGCTACGTTTTGTATAGCAATGGCGACCGCTGCGCTGTCATTAACTGGACGTGCGCTACGCCTGCTCGGGGCGCGTGAGCATTCGCGCGCTGAGCTGGAGCGCAAACTGTCTTCCTTTGAAGACGAGCCAGGCGAACTGGCCAAGGTGTTGGATACCTTGCAAGCGAAGGGCTTCATCAACGAGACTCGCGTGCTGGAGTCTGTGGTGCACCGCAGGGCCTCCAAGCTAGGTGTTTCCCGCATCAAGCAAGAGCTGCAAGCCAAAGGTCTGGAGCCGCACGCGGTGGCTGAGGCGGTAAGTCAGCTGCGTGCGACTGAATTAGACCGTGCCCGAGAGATTTGGCGCAAAAAGTTTGGCTCCCCGCCCGCTGACGCCGCCCAGCGCGTCAAGCAAATGCGCTTTTTGGCCAGCCGGGGCTTTGGTGGCGACACTATCCACCGTGTGGTGCAAGGCGCTGACAACGACTGAGTAGGGCTGGCAGCCCACCCTAGTTACAAGCCCAACATCAGCTGCAGGTTTTGTACTGCAGCGCCGCTGGCACCCTTGCCCAGGTTGTCCAGCCTAGCCACCAGCACGGCGTGCGAAAAACCGTCTTTGGCTGCATCGTTGCCGAAAACGCGCAATTCCATTTTGTTGGTGTTGGCCAGTGCCACCGCGTCCAGCTTCAGGTCTGCAGTAGCCGGCTCAACGGTGACCCAGGTGCTTCCTGCGTAGTGGTTTGCCAGCGCATTGTGCAGATCTTGCGCGGTAGGTTTGCCTGGTAGGGTGTCTAAATGCAGCGGCAATTGCACCAACATGCCCTGCGCAAAATTACCCACCGACGGCACAAATAAGGGCCTGCGTGACAGGCCGGTGTAACGCATGATTTCAGGAATGTGCTTGTGCTTGAGGCCCAGTGCATACAGCTCCATGGCAGGCGCATCACCTTGCTCATGGGCTTCAATCATGGCGCGACCGCCCCCTGAGTAGCCACTAATGGACGGTAGACAAACTGGGAAATCAGCGGGCAATAGGCCTGCATCTACCAGCGGGCGAATGAGTGCAATTGCCCCCGTGGCATAGCAACCCGGATTGGCAACGCGGGTCGCGGCGACCACTGCTTCGCGCTGGCCAACCGCCAGTTCAGGAAAGCCGTAGACCCAGCCCGGTGCCGTGCGGTGCGCGGTGGATGCGTCAATAACTTTGGGGCCTGCTTTTCCAGTTTCCTTGGCAATAGCGTCAATCATTGCGACGGACTCGACCGCCGCGTCATCATGCAGGCAAAGCACGATGAGGTCGGCTTCGGCCATGAGTGCCTTTTTCGCGAAGGGGTCTTTGCGCAATGCGGGGTCGATACTGAGAACTTCAATACCTTGCATAGACTGCAGGCGTTCGCGGATTTGGAGGCCGGTGGTACCAGCTTCACCGTCAATAAAAATTTTTTTCATCGGGTACAACAAGTAAGAAGCTAGAAACTTTCACCCCGTAACCTTGCGGTAACACAGGTTTTAGACGGGTGGCGCTGTAAGGCAGAAAAAAGTATTCCGCACTGCAG
>JBEANP010000120.1:0-8231 GCA_041165385.1 Pseudomonadota bacterium
GAGTTTTTCTGGCGCATCGGCATCCAACCCCACCCAAGCACCTTGCGTGAGCGTGATATGCGCGGCCTCAATGCTGCCCGCGCCTGCACACAGCACGGTGCGTGTGGGCGCGTCTTCTGCCACCAACACCAGCATGGCGGGCACAACAGCCTCTGGCTTGAGTGCCTGCAGCACCGCCTCGGGCATCAGGTCTTCGGTCATACGGGTGGCGGCTGTGGGGGCCAATGCGTTGACGCGAATGTTGTTTTTCGCTCCCTCAATCGACAATGTTTGCATCAACCCCACCAGCGCCAATTTGGCAGCGCCGTAATTGGACTGGCCAAAGTTGCCATATAAGCCCGAAGACGAAGTGGTCATCAAAATGCGTCCGTACTTTTGGGCATTCATGTGCGGCCATACGGCCTTGGAGCAGTGCACAGCGCCCATGAGATGCACGTCCATGACTAGCCGGAAGTCGTCTAGCTCCATCTTGGCAAAACTTTTGTCGCGCAATATGCCCGCGTTGTTGACCAAGATGTCCACACGCCCCCAGGTATCAATGGCCTGCTGCACCATCGCTTGCACCGCGTCCCAATCGGTGACTGACGCACCGTTGGCAATAGCCTGCCCCCCCGCTGCGCGAATTTCAGCCACCACGGCCTCGGCGGCGGATACCGATCCACCGGAGCCATCGCGGGCACCGCCCAAATCATTCACCACCACTTTGGCCCCGCGTGCAGCCAACGCCAAAGCATGTTGGCGACCCAAACCACCACCGGCCCCGGTCACAATGGCCACCCGGCCTTCGAAATCTATGCGCATAAAAATATCCTGTTGAAATGTGGGAGACAAATACAACGGCAAGGCTCTGATAGCCTTTGTCCCGCCTCACAGCCACTGTAAATCAAACCGCCCTACTGCCAAGTAACCTATGGAACTCAACTCCGAAATCGTGCTAACCCCACCCCGCAACGCAGCCACCGTGGTGCTACTGCGCGACACCGCTGAGGGGCTAGAGGTTTTTTTGGTCAAGCGCCATGGGCTGTCTGATGTGCTGGGTGGGGCTTATGTATTCCCGGGCGGCAAGCTCGACGACAGCGACGCGATGTTAGACGCCGCAGCGCATTTAGATCGCCAACCCACCGAGTTGCATGCGGCTTTGGGTGAGCCTGAAATTTCCACTGCCATGGCCAGTGCGCTGTTTGTGGCCGCGCTGCGCGAAGCGTTTGAAGAATCGGGCGTGTTATTTTGCGACGGCATCACCGCCGCTGTTACTGCTGACGCTGCAGAGCGCCTGCGCCAAGGTGCGTCGTTCAATCAGGTCTTGGCCGACTTGGGTTTGCGCCTGCATTTGGGCGCCATTGCGCCGTGGTCGCGCTGGATTACACCGCGCATGCCGTCAGTGACGAACAAGCGTTTTGACACCCGCTTTTTTATCGCCGCCATTCCACAACACCAGGTTGCAGCGCACGACAATCACGAGACCACCGAAAGCGCCTGGCTGTCCCCCCGCGCCGCACTGCAGCAGTATTGGAACCGTGAGATTGAACTGGCTCCGCCGCAAATCATGAGCTTGGCGCATTTGTCGCGCCACGCCACAGTGCACAGCGCCATGTCTGAAGCACTACAGAAAACACCACCGCTGGTGTTGCCCGAGCCATTTGACGACAACGGAGAACGCGTGCTGTGCTACCCCGGCGACCCGCGGCACCCCATTGCCGAGCGTGCCCTGCCCGGCCCCACGCGCCTGATGTGGCGTAACCGCAGGTTTGAGCCTAACGGCGGGTTTAACGCTTTGTTTTAAACCGCCGGGGTGCGAATCAGGTAGTCAAACGCGCTGAGTGCGGCCTTGGCACCGTCACCCGCAGCAATCACAATTTGTTTGTAGGGCACGGTAGTGCAATCTCCCGCCGCAAACACACCTGGCAAATTGGTGTGTCCTTTGGCATCCACCACAATTTCGCCGAATTTAGTCAGCTCGACGGTACCTCGGCCAGAGCCGTCTTCAGTCTTGAGCCATTCGGTGTTGGGCACCAGGCCGATTTGCACGAACACGCCTTCCAGCTCCAGATGGTGCTCTAGGCCGGTAGCGCGGTCTTTGTACTTTAGGCCGGTGACCTTGCCCGTATTCACGCCCTGCGCATCTACACCAACGATTTCGGTGGTTTGTGCATTGGTATGCACCGTCACATTAGGCAGGGTTTTGAGCTTGTTCACCAGCACCGCATCGGCCTTGAGCTGGTCGGCAAACTCCACCACCGTCACATGGGCCACAATGCCGGCCAAATCGATAGCCGCCTCAATGCCCGAGTTGCCACCGCCAATTACCGCAGTGCGCTTACCTTTGAAAAGCGGCCCGTCGCAATGCGGGCAATAGGCCACACCTTTATTTTTGTACTCTTGCTCGCCGGGCACATTCACATTACGCCAGCGCGCGCCAGTGGACAAGATCACCGTTTTGCTCTTGAGTGAGCCACCGTTGGCAAGCTTGACTTCAATCAAGCCACCGGGCTGCCTTGCAGGCACCAAACTCTGGGCCAACTGCAGGTTCATGATGTCCACCTCATAGGCCCGTGTTTGTGCCTCCAAAGCTGCCGCGAACTTGGGGCCGTCAGTCTCCAGCACCGAAATGTAGTTTTCAATGGCCAGCGTGTCATTGGTTTGACCGCCAAAGCGCTCGGCTGCAATACCAGTGCGAATGCCTTTGCGCGCGGCGTACACGCCCGCCGCCGCACCTGCCGGGCCACCGCCAATGATGAGCACATCGTAGGCTTCTTTGGCAGACATCTTGCTGGCTTCTTTGTCAGCGGCGCCAGTATCGAGCTTGGCCACAATTTCTTCTACCAGCATGCGGCCTGAGCCAAACACCTTGCCGTTAAGAAACACCATGGGCACGGCCATGATTTCGCGGGCGTTGACCTCTTCTTGGAACGCACCACCCTCAATCACCGTGGTTTTAACCTTGGGGTTGAGAATTGCCATCAGGCTCAGTGCCTGCACCACGTCCGGGCAGTTGTGGCAGGTCAGGCTCATGTAGACCTCGAAATTAAAGGCATCACCCTCGACAGGGCTCAGGCCTTTGATCTGCTCGATCACGTCTTGCTCGACCTTGGGTGGGTGGCCGCCAGTCCATAGCAGCGCCAGCACCAGAGAGGTGAATTCGTGGCCCAGTGGCAAGCCAGCAAAGCGCAGGCTGGTGCCGCTGCCAGCTCGCTTTAAGCTAAAAGACGGCTTGCGCGCATCCTGGCCGTCGCAGGCCACGGTGATTTTGTCGCTGCGCAGGCTTTGAATGGTTTGCAGCAAATCGCGCATCTCGCCCGCCACAGCACTGTTATCCAGAGAAGCCACCATCTCGATCGGCATCGTCACGCGTTCCAGGTAGGCGGCGAGTTGTGATTTGAGTGTGTCGTCGAGCATGGTGAATCCTTTTGCTATCAATTCAATAGCTACTAACGCAGTTCAGACGGGCGCTAGAGCCTAATTTTTATATAAAAAAGCCGGACGGCTTGCTGTACATGTAGCAAGACGCTGTCCGGCTGGCAGGCGCTCAGGGTGCGCCCGGGCGTCAGGCCAAACTAAATTTTGCCAACCAGGTCCAACGATGGAGTGATGGTCTTGGAACCTTCGTTCCACTTGGCTGGGCACACTTGGCCTGGATTAGCAGCGGTGTACTGTGCAGCTTTGAGCTTGCGCAGAGTTTCTTTCACATCGCGGGCGATTTCGTTGGAATGCACTTCCATGGTCTTGATCACGCCGTCTGGGTTGATCACGAAAGTGCCGCGCAGTGCGAGGCCGTCTTCGTCAATATGCACATCAAATGCACGTGTCAGCTTGTGAGTGGGGTCACCAATCAAGGGAAATTTGGCTTTGCCCACGGCAGGCGAAGTCTCGTGCCACACCTTGTGTGCGAAGTGGGTGTCGGTAGTAACGATGTAAACCTCAGCGCCCACTTTTTGAAACTCAGCATAGTTGTCTGCTGCGTCTTCCACTTCGGTAGGGCAGTTGAAGGTGAACGCTGCGGGCATAAAAATGAACACGTTCCACTTGCCCTTGAGGGTTTCATTGGTAACGGTCACAAACTTGCCGTTGTGGAAGGCTTCGTTCTTGAAAGGCTGAACTGCGGTATTGATCAAAGACATAGTGGTTTCCTCAAAGTATTGCTGTTCGATGTGTGAACAGATGCAATCTTAGGGGCTATGCCACATGTTCTGGGTTGATTGATCCAATGAAGTGCATTGGCAAATTCTATGACTCACTAAAGTGAGCATAAAAAAAGCTGCTAGCGCCCATTGGTAGTGCGCAAGCAGCTCCTTATTTAATAGCAACCAGGGTTGCTATTGCGTCAAACTCAATCCTCGACAAATGCCTCTTCGCGCTTGGCCTTCACCGAAGGCATCAGCACAATGCCCAGCAACAATACTGCAGCGACCAACAAACCTGCTGACAGCGGACGGGTGAGGAACACCGACCAGTCGCCACGGCTAAGCAATAGCGCACGGCGCAGGTACTCTTCCATCATCGGCCCCAAAATAAAGCCCAGCAACAGTGGTGCGGGTTCTGTGCCCAATTTGATGAACAAGTAGCCAATGAAGCCAAAAATACCCACCATCCAGATATCGAAGGTGTTGTTGTTGGTGGAATAAACACCGATCGCGCAGAACAGCACGATGGAGGGATACAGCCAACGGTAAGGCACCGACAACAATTTGATCCAGATACCAATCAGTGGCAAGTTCAAGATGATCAACATGGCGTTGCCAATCCACATGGAGGCAATCAGACCCCAGAAGAGTTCCGGGTTGCTGGTCATCACCTGAGGGCCAGGCTGAATGTTATGGATGGTCATGGCACCCACCATCAAAGCCATCACAGCGTTGGGTGGAATACCCAAGGTGAGCAAGGGAATGAAGGATGTTTGTGAGCCTGCGTTGTTCGCCGACTCAGGCGCTGCAACACCGCGGATATTGCCTTTGCCGAAGGGCACTTCACCCGGACGCAGCTTGGTTTTCTTCTCCAGCGTGTAGGCCGCAAACGCCGCCATCACCGCACCGCCACCAGGCAAGATGCCCAGCAATGAGCCCAACGCTGTACCCCGCAAGACAGCAGGAATCATGTTGCGGAAATCTTCTTTGGTGGGCATCAGTCCGGTGACGTTGGCCACAAACACCTCGCGCTCACTCTCATGCTTGGAGAGGTTGCTGATGATTTCTCCGTAGCCAAACACACCCATGGCAATCACGATGAAGCCAATGCCGTCTGTCAATTCAGGAATGTCGAAGCTGAAGCGGGCAACACCGGAGTTCACATCCGTGCCAACCATACCGAGCAACAGACCCAAGACAATCATGGCCACTGCTTTGAGCAACGAGCCAGAGGCCAGCACAACAGCGCCAATCAAACCCAAAATCATCAGGGAGAAGTATTCAGCCGGGCCAAACTTGAAAGCCAGCTCGGTCAGCGGTGCAGCGAAAGCCGCCAGAATTAAAGTACCGACGCAACCGGCGAAGAACGAACCCAGGCCAGCAGCTGCCAATGCAGGGCCCGCCCTGCCGTTTCGGGCCATTTGGTAGCCATCAATCACGGTCACCACCGAAGACGATTCTCCGGGCAAGTTGACCAAAATGGCGGTGGTGGAGCCGCCGTATTGAGCGCCGTAATAAATACCGGCCAGCATGATCAGCGCAGCCACGGGTGGCAGCGCATAGGTGGCGGGCAGCAGCATGGCAATCGTGGCCAAGGGGCCAATGCCAGGGAGCACACCAATCAACGTGCCCAACAGGCAACCAATAAAAGCGTACATCAGGTTTTGGGCGGTAAACGCGACACCAAAACCCAGAGCGAGGTTGTTAAAGAGATCCATGGGGGTATGTCCTTATGCGGCTGCGGCAGTTGCAGCAAATACAGGCCACACGGGGAACTGCAGTTTGAGCAAAACAATAAAAGCCAGGTAACTCATGATGGCCAGAATAGCGGCCAGAACGGTGACAGCTTTGAAGTTGAATTCTTCACCGGCATGGCTGGCAATGAAAGTCAGCGCAAAGATGCCAATGATTAGCCCCATGGGAGGGATGCCCATGCTGGGCAAGCCGCCAATGCAGGCACCGAACACCAGATTGGCCATGATGATAAAGAACAAAGGCTTCCAGGCGAAGGCCCCTACTTTGTCACCATCAATGGTTTCCACCACCAATGCCTTGAAGGTAATTACGCCGCCGAGCACGCTCAGTAGCACCCCCAGAACCAAAGGGAAATAGCCCGGACCCATGCGCGCACCGTTACCAATGGTGTAGGTGCTGGCACCCCACGCAAACGCAACACCCACACACATAAACATCAGGCCAGAGAAAAAGTCTTTTTGACTTTTTATGTTCATTTGCTGTCTCCTAGAGTCAATTTGTGAACGCATTCTGCATGCAAATTACCTTCGTTTTGACTTTTGGAGGGGCGTATGAGTGTTCTTACTTAGACAGCTTCCCACATGCTGATATTGCGAAGCGCTAAGGCATCAGTGGCGGCGTAGACAACATCACTTCATCAATCACGGTCTGCCCCTCCGCCACACGCAATGCACCGGCCAAACGCAGCGGCCGCATACCGTCTGCCACGGCCTGCCGGCGCAGTGCATCGATGCCCGGTTCGTTGGTAACGCGGGCTTTAAAGCCTTCGGTCACCTCCAGCAATTCATACAGGCCCATGCGCCCCATAAAGCCGGTCATGCGGCAGTCCACACAGCCCACCGCTTTGTAAGGCTTGTAGCCGCCGTTTATCTTCCACGGCTTGACGATCTCGCCCAAGGCTTCGCGCGTGGTGGTCTCGTCGCGCGCGCGACACTTTGGACACAGCGTGCGCACCAATCGTTGTGCCAGCACGCCCAGCAGCGTCGCATTGATCAAGTACGACGGAATACCCAACTCCAGCAAACGCGTCACAGCCGAAGGTGCATCATTGGTGTGCAAGGTAGAGAAAACCAGGTGTCCTGTGAGTGCTGCTTGCACAGCCATTTCAGCCGTCTCAGTGTCACGAATCTCACCCACCATGATGATGTCGGGGTCCTGGCGCATCAGGGCGCGCAAGCCCTGGGGGAAACCAAAGTCCAATTGCGGCTGCACTTGCGTTTGGTTGAATGCGGACTCAATCATTTCAATCGGGTCTTCTACCGTGCTGACGTTCACTTCTTCAGTAGCCACCCGTTTCAGCGTGGAGTACAGCGTGGTGGTCTTGCCGGAACCCGTGGGGCCGGTGACCAAAATAATGCCGTGGGGGCGCTTGACTAGCGACTCCCAGCGCTCGGCATCGTGGTTGGAGAAGCCTAACGCACCCAGGTCTTTAATAGTGTTTTCCGGATCGAAAATACGCATCACCATTTTTTCGCCAAAAGCAGTGGGCAAGGTAGAGATACGCATCTCGACCTCTTCGCCCTTGGGGTTGCGCGTTTTAATGCGGCCATCCTGCGGGCGGCGTTTTTCAATCACATCCATGCGCCCCAACAGCTTGATGCGCGCCGTCATCGCGTTCAGTACGCCCATGGGCATTTGGTACACCGGATGCAGCACGCCGTCGATGCGAAAACGAATCACGCCCTGCTCTCGACGGGGCTCCAGGTGAATGTCGCTGGCACGCTGGTCAAACGCGTATTGCCACAACCAGTCAACTACCTGCACCACGCCCTGGTCATTGGCATCCAACTGCTTGCTGGTCTTGCCTAGCTCTACCAGTTGCTCAAAACTGGCGCCGTTGTTGTTGCCCGATTTGTTGGCGGCGCGCACGGATTTGGCCAACGCGTAGAACTCGGCGGTGTAGCGCTGAATCTCCTGCGGGCTGGCCACCACCCGGCGCACGCTGCGGCGCGCCTGGCGCTCCACTTCGTCCACCCAATCGGTGACGAAAGGCTGCGACGTCGCCACCGTGATTTCAGTCGGCGTGACCACCACCGGCAAGATGCGGTGCCGCTCGGCATACACCGCGCCCATGGCGTCGGCCACCTTGCCCACGTCCACCTTCAACGGGTCAATGCGCAAATAGTCCAGCCCCGTGTGTGTAGCCAGCCACTGCGTGAGGGCATCAACATCCAACGCACGGTTGTCCACAACGCGCCGCATGGACACACTGGCCAGGCGCACCAAGGGGTGCTGCGCACTTTCGGCCAACGAGCAGCGCGCAATGGTGCGCTGGGCTTCTTCCGCCGAAATGATGCCGTCTTTGTGCAGCCACTCCACCAGCACACGCCAATCCAGGGGACCTGAATGCACGCT
>JBEANP010000121.1:0-8192 GCA_041165385.1 Pseudomonadota bacterium
TTTCCTCTTCTGCGTTTTTTTGCAACCCCGTGTTGCCCACTCACTATGCAAGACAAATACCAGCACCTCGATGTCGAGAAAGCCGCCCAAGACCATTGGGCCCAACCGCTGTGGAATGGCCGTAATGCCTACCGCGTGATTGAAGACGCTTCCAAAAAGAAGTTTTATGCATGCTCTATGCTGCCTTACCCCAGCGGCAAGCTGCACATGGGACATGTGCGCAACTACACCATCAACGACATGCTCACGCGCTACCTGCGCATGAACGGTTACAACGTGCTCATGCCTATGGGCTGGGACGCGTTTGGCCTGCCTGCCGAAAATGCCGCGCTCAAGAACGGCGTCCCTCCCGCCAAGTGGACCTACGAGAATATTGCCTACATGAAGGGCCAGATGCAGGCCATGGGTCTGGCCATCGACTGGAGCCGCGAAGTGGCCACCTGCGATCCTCAGTATTACAAATGGAACCAGTGGCTGTTCCTGAAAATGCTGGAGCGTGGCATTGCCTACCGCAAGACCCAGGTGGTGAACTGGGACCCGGTCGACCAAACCGTGCTGGCCAATGAGCAGGTGATTGACGGCAAGGGCTGGCGCACCGGTGCCACGGTTGAAAAACGCGAGATTCCTGGTTACTACCTCAAGATCACCGATTACGCGCAAGAGCTGCTGGGCCAGGTGCAAACTGGCCTGCCTGGCTGGCCTGAGCGCGTGAAGCTGATGCAGGAAAACTGGATTGGCAAGAGCGAAGGTGTGCGCTTTGCGTTCACCCACGACATCCGTGATGTCAAAGGCGTGCTGGTCGGGGAATCCGTGGCTGCATCCGAAGGTGAGTCGGGCCGTATGTATGTGTTCACGACCCGACCCGACACCATCATGGGTGTGACGTTTTGTGCGGTAGCCCCCGAGCATCCGTTGGCTATGCACGCTGCGTCCATGAACCCAAGTTTGGCGGCCTTTATCGAAGAATGCAAAGCCGGCGGCACGACGGAAGCAGAGTTGGCTGTGAAAGAAAAGCTGGGCATGGACACCGGCTTGCAAGTTACGCACCCGCTCACTGGCGCGCAAGTGCCAGTGTGGGTGGGCAACTACGTGCTGATGGGCTACGGTGATGGCGCCGTCATGGGCGTACCTGCCCACGACGAGCGCGACTTTGCGTTTGCCAAAAAGTACAACTTATCCATCAACGATGTAGTGCATATCGACGGCTTGACCTACGACCACGCGCAGTGGCAAGACTGGTACGCAGACAAACAGCGTGGCGTAACGGTCAACTCTGATGTGTACAGCGGCCTGAGCTACAAAGAGGCAGTCAATGCGGTGGCGCAAGCCTTGGCCGCCAAAGGCCTGGGTGAGAAGAAAACCACCTGGCGCCTGCGCGATTGGGGTGTGAGCCGCCAGCGCTACTGGGGCACGCCCATTCCCATCATTCATTGCGCGGAACACGGTGCGGTGCCGGTGCCCGAGAAAGACCTGCCTGTGGTGCTGCCATTGGATTGCGTGCCCAATGGTTCCGGCAACCCTTTGCACAAGCACGAAGGTTTTCATGCCGGTGTGGTCTGCCCTGTATGCGGAAAGGCCGCGCGGCGAGAGACCGACACGATGGACACCTTTGTCGATAGCTCGTGGTATTTCATGCGCTATTGCGACCCGCACAGCGCTGAGGCCATGGTGGCCGGTGGCACTGACTACTGGATGCGCGACCAAACCGAAGCTACCGGTGGCAGCGGTATGGACCAGTACATCGGAGGTATTGAGCACGCCATCCTGCACTTGTTGTACGCCCGCTTCTGGACCAAGGTGATGCGTGATTTGGGGCTGGTCAAGGTGGACGAGCCCTTTACCAAACTGCTCACACAGGGCATGGTTCTCAACCACATCTATAGCCGCCGCACTGCCAAGGGTGGCAAAGAGTATTTCTGGCCACACGATTTAGAGAACGTGCAAGACGTGGCCGGCAAAGTAGTGGGTGCCAAACTCATCAAAGCGGTGGACAGCGCCGATGGTTTGTTGCCGGTAGGCACGGCTATCGACTACGAGGGCGTGGGCACCATGTCCAAGTCCAAAAACAATGGTGTGGACCCGCAGGCGCTAATCGCCCGATACGGCGCGGACACCGCCCGCATCTACACCATGTTCACCGCGCCACCCGAGGCCACGCTGGAGTGGAACGACGCGGCGGTGGAAGGCAGCTACCGCTTTTTGCGCCGGGTGTGGAACTTCGGCGCCAAGCTTTCTGCTATGAATTTTGTAGCTTCGCATGCAAGTGTGGCAGGCGCTGCAAGCCTAAAAGACGTTAAATTTAGCAAAGAAGCCAAGGTCCTGCGCCTGGAAATACACAGCGTGCTGAAGCAGGTGGACTACGACTACCAACGCATGCAATACAACACCGTTGTGTCCGGCACCATGAAAATGATCAACGCCCTGGAAGACTTCAAGGCGTTGGACAGCGAGGGCGGCCAAGTGGCCTTGATTGAAGGCTTCGGCATCCTGCTGCGCTGCCTGTACCCCGCTACGCCGCACTTGGCCCACGGCTTGTGGTCCGAGCTGGGTTATGCCAGCCATCTGGGTGATTTGCTGGATGCGCCTTGGCCGCAAGTGGATGCATCGGCTCTGGTGCAAGACGAAATTGAGCTGGTGTTGCAAATCAACGGCAAGTTGCGTGGTGCGGTGGTGGTGCCTTCAGGCGCGTCCAAAGAGGCCATTGAAGCCGCGGCGCTGGCCTGCGACACCTTTGTCAGCTTTGCAGCAGGTGCGCCTGCCAAGAAGGTGATTGTGGTGCCGGGCCGGTTGGTCAACATTGTGATCTGAGGCTGCACCGATGCGCCGCTCTGTGATCATTGCGCTGCTGGCGTCGCTGGCCCTGGCGGGCTGCGGTTTTAAGCTGCGCAGCAGCCAGGCGTTTGCGTTCCAGACGGCGGCAGTAACACCGGAAAACACCGGCGGTGTGGCGGGCGAGCTCACCCGTTACCTGGGCGATGCCATTCGCCCGGTAGCCCTCGGCACGGGTGGCGAGGCACCGCAAGTCATTGTGGACATCCTGCAAGAGCTGCGCGAAAAAACCGTGGTGGGCGTGAATGCGTCGGGCCAAGTGCGTGAATTTCAGCTGCGCATCAAGTTACGGTTTCGGCTGCGTACGCACCAAGGCTTAGAGCTGATTGCCCCCACCGAGATCACTCAGCAGCGCGATATTAGCTTTAGCGAATCGGCCGTGCTGGCCAAAGAGGCGGAAGAAGCCTTGCTGTACCGCGACATGCAAAGCGACATCGTCCAGCAGCTGTTACGCCGCATTGCCGCAGTCAAAAGCCTGACGCCTTAAACCCGATCATGCAAATCAACTCAGGGCAGCTCACCAACCACCTGCAGCGCGGGCTCAAAAGCCTGTACACGCTGCACGGTGATGAGCCGCTGCTGCTGCAAGAGGCACTGGACACCATCCGCGCCTTGGCGCGCAGCCAAGGCTACACCGAGCGCATTTCGCACACTGTGGCGGGTGCGCACTTTGACTGGAGCGAGGTGCTGGCCTCCGGCGGCAGCTTGAGTTTGTTCGCGGACAAACAGATTGTGGAAATTCGCATCCCCAGTGGCAAGCCTGGCAAAGACGGCAGTGTGGCCTTGCAGCAGCTGGCGCAAGCCGCGCAGAACAACGATTCGCTGCTCACCATTGTCATGCTGCCGCGCCTGGATAAGATGACCAAGTCCAGCGCGTGGTTTTCTGCCTTGGACAGTTTTGGCGTTACCTTGCAGGTGGAGCCGGTAGAGCGCAGCGCGCTGCCTACCTGGATTGCGCAGCGCCTGGGTGCGCAGGGTCAACGGGTTGAGGCGGGCGACGAAGGCCAACGTACGTTGCAGTTTTTTGCCGACCGGGTAGAGGGCAACCTGCTGGCCGCGCACCAAGAGATTCAAAAGCTGGGCTTGTTGTTTCCTGTGGATGTCGGCTTTAGTTCAAGCGGCGTACTGACGTTTGTGCAAGTCGAAAGTGCGGTGCTTAACGTAGCGCGCTACGACGTGTTCAAGCTGTCTGAGGCCGTTCTGGCTGGGCAGGCGGTGCGCGTGCAGCGCATGCTCGATGGCCTGCAGGCCGAGGGTGAAGCTGAGGTGCTGGTGCACTACACGCTGGCCGAAGACATTCGCGCTTTGAAGCGGGTGAAAGATGCCATGGGCCAAGGGCGCCCGCTGCCCATGGCCCTGCGCGAAAACCGCATTTGGGGCCCAAAAGAACGCCTGTTCGAGCGCGTACTACCCAAGCTAAGCGACGCTACCTTGGCCGAACTGCTGCAAAGCGCGCATATAGTGGACGGCATTGTCAAAGGCCTCAAACAACCCGATTGGCCCGCTAGCGGTTGGCAGGCATTGCATCGGTTGGCGTTGCAATTGTGTAGTTTGTGCGCGTTGACGGCAGCGGTCGGGCGCAGACCGGGAGTCGCTTAAATGCCTACATTTCTTCGTCGTTACTGTGCATTTCAGCAATAGCTTTGAAATGCATGTCAATCGACATAAATGCGTCTGCAATGTCGGGGTCGAAATGTTTTCCTCGCCCCTTTTTAATGAGGTCTACGGCCACCTCATGGCTAAAGGCTGGTTTGTACACCCGTCGTGTAATTAGCGCGTCATACACGTCGGCAACTGCCATCAGGCGTGCCGACAAGGGAATGGCATCGCCGCTGAGACCTTCGGGATAGCCCGAGCCATCCCATTTTTCCTGATGGGAGTAAGCAATATCTTTGGCGCACTGGAGAAACGGCACGTGTTTACCTAGACGTGCCTCCGCCGACTCGATGGCCAGCTTACCTAGGGTGGTGTGTGTTTTCATTACGGTGAACTCTTCTGGCGTCAGACTCCCCGGCTTGAGCAAAATGCGGTCCGGAATGCCCACCTTGCCAATGTCGTGCAGCGGAGCAGACTTGAATAGCAGGTCTACGGTTCGATCGTCGAGCTGCCATTCGAACTTGGGGTTTTTGCGCAACTCTAAAGCTAACAATCGAACGTAGTGTTGCGTGCGAATAATGTGATTGCCGGTTTCGTTATCCCGCGTCTCTGCCAACGATGCCATGGTGAGAATAGTGACATCCTGTATGTCGTGCACCTCCTCCAACCGGCGTTGAACTTCCAACTCCAAAAACTGATTTTGGTTCTTCAATAAATCCGTCGAGGCCTTCAATGTCAGGTGGGTGTGCACGCGTGACAGCAAAATTGGCGGGCTGATGGGCTTGGTAATGTAGTCCACGGCCCCCAGTTCGAAGCCGATTTGCTCGTCTTGCACCTCAGATCGAGCGGTGAGGAAAATGATGGGAATGTCTCGGGTGTAGGCATCGGCTTTGAGCTGGCGGCACACCTCGAAACCATCCATCTCCGGCATCATGACATCAAGCAGGATCAAATCGGGGCGCGGATCAGACGCCGCAATGGTGAGCGCCCGCGCACCACTGTTGGCCGCTTTGATGCGGTAGGTGCTGCTTAAAAGGTCGTTCATCAGGGATAGATTTGCTGGAGTGTCGTCCACCACCAAAATCAATGGTTTGTCTGGGATGGGGTTGACATCAGGCATGGGTTTTAACTTTCGTTCTGAGAATGACCAAGGCCTCATCCAATGCAAAAGTGGTGATGGCCAGTTTGAGATTTGTGAAGTGCGCGGGGTATAGTTCTTGAAAAAGCGTTTGATTTTGTGAAAAATAGCGCTCCGCGCTGGGGTCGTCATCTGCCAGCAGCTCTTCGAGGCGGCGCACCACGCCATGCCCTTGCTCAGTCGACATTTCGGCCATGACTGGCGCCATCACTGGATACGCCTCTAGTAAGCCTTGTAGCGTTAGCAGCAAAGTGTCTTGGCAGCGCTGCAATTCTCGCAGCCCTTTACTGATTTGCTCTGTGCCTGTCGGCTGGTGACGCAGCAGCGTCTCTAATTGAAGTGCTGCTTGTTGAACCGCATCCGCACCAATGGTGCCCGCCAAGCCCCGCAATGTGTGGGTGATGCGCTCCGCAGCACCAGTGTTGCCAGTTTCTAACTCATGGGAGATTCTTCGCAATGTGCCAGTCTGTTGGTTGACAAAATCATGTACCAGCGCAAGGTAACGCTCGCTGCGCCCCATGGTGCGGCGCAAGCCTGAAGCGATATCCAGACCGTCCAGAATTGCTGGCAATACGTGCTGCGATGGAGCGCTCTCCGGTTGCAGGACTTGCGAGGCAGCAGCCCCTCTTTTTTGCGCACGGGCACGCAAAACGTCTTTTGAAATCCAGCGCATCAGCGCTTCAAACAGCAATGTGGGCTCAATGGGTTTGGCGACAAAGTCGATCATGCCCGCATCTCTGCAACGCTGGCGGTCTGCGGCCATTGCATTGGCCGTCATGGCAATAATCGGCACCGCGAGCCAGTCGGCGTGGGCTTGTAGAGCCAAGGCCGCATCGACTCCATCCATCTCAGGCATCTGCATGTCCATCAAAATGGCATCGAATTTAAACGTCAGGGCCAAAGATACGGCCTCCTGCCCGTTATTGGCTATGCGCACCGATACGCCCGCTTCGGCTAATAATTCGGCGGCTACTTGTTGGTTCAACGGATTGTCTTCAGCCAGTAAAACTATTGCGCCCGTCAATGCCTTGTAGTCTTTAGGAGTACCGACCAGAGATTTGACTGGATGGTCCCCACCTTGGCTGTGGCCTCCCGACAAAAGGCGCACCACGGCGTCAAAAAGCAGCGAAGGATTCAATGGTTTAGCCAACACTTCGTATACGCCAGCTTCAGCTGCGTATTGCAAAACGTCTTCACGAGAGTATGCGGTCACGATGGCCATGTGAGGTGTGATCGCCAGGCCCATGGCCTGAACGTGCTTTGCCACTTGAGCACCGGTCATACCGGGCATTTGCCAGTCCAGTAGCAACACGTCGGGCAAAGTGCCGTTGTCAGCACAAGAACGGATAGTTTCCAGGGCTTGCAGGCCGGACTCTACAGCGCTGACTTCAAAACTCATGCTCTGCAGAAGTTCAACCAGCACTGCACGGGCGTGTGCGTTATCGTCCACCACCAGTACGCGCCGCCCACGGAGTTCTGGCTGGGGTAAGCGCGGCGCAAGGGCTTGGTTGGTCAATCCCATTCGGGCGGTGAACCAAAAATTAGAACCTACATTCACCACGCTATCGACACCGACGGTTCCACCCATCAGCTCAGCTAGCTGCTTGGAAATCGCCAGACCCAAACCTGTGCCGCCGTATTTTCGGGTGGTGGACGCATCTGCCTGCTGAAAACTTTGGAACAACCGCGAGATTTGCTCCGGAGTCAGGCCGATGCCGGTGTCGTGAACTGAAAACTTGAGCCTCACCCCATCGAGCAACATCTCGTCGACCGAGATATTGATGTCGATAGAACCACTTTCGGTGAACTTGACCGCATTGTTGGTGTAATTTACGAGAATTTGCCGTAGCCGGAGTACGTCGCCCACCAAAGTGGGTGGCACATCGCGGCTAATGTCGATGATGAGCTCCAGCCCTTTTTGTCCGGCTTTCTCAGTCACCAAAGTGGCTACGTCATCCATAAGGTCTTCAAGCACAAAGGGCACGTTCTCAATGTGCAGCATGCCGGCCTCTACTTTGGAGAAGTCCAGCACATCGTTGATGATTCCCAGCAAATGCTGGCTGGACTGTTGAATTTTTTGTAAGTAGTCCCGCTGTTTGATCGTCAGGTCGGTGCTCTGCGCCAAAAAGCTCATGCCAATGATGGCGTTCATTGGTGTGCGTATTTCATGACTCATGTTGGCCAGAAAGTCGCTTTTATGCTGATTGGCAGCCTCTGCTGCGGCACGTGCATTACGCGCCTCGTTGAACATGCGCACGTTTTCGGTGGCAATGATGGCTTGGTCCGCAAAAGTCATCAGCAGATCCGATGCATGCGTATCAAACGGCCCAGGCTCTTGGCGCGCGACGCATATGAACCCCATGGCAGCGCCATGGCGCATCAGTGGGGAAATGAGCATGCTGCGCGCGCCTTGTACACGGGCAAACGCCCATGCTCGTACCGAACCACGGTCATCTGTGTCTATGTCACTCACCACGATTGATTCGCCTGCCAGTACCTGCTCCATCAAGGGAAAATCTGCCCCAGACAACGGAAATAAGGCTTGCAGGGCTGCTGCTTTGTCTGGATCAATAGACGTCAATCCAACCAACTGCAGGCTATCGCCCACCAAGTGAGTTACCAAGGTTGA